>CAYFFH010000091.1:0-2503 GCA_964342175.1 uncultured Enterobacteriaceae bacterium
CGCCATTTGCGAAGCTGGTTTCTCGAGCCGCTGAGTCTTGACGGTCCACCACGCAAACGTCTGCGCCCCACTTGCGCAGATAATAGGCTGTGATCAAGCCCATCAGGCCGCATCCAACGACGACAACGCGCATTACATCTCCAACGACAAACCCATCGAAAACATACGCTGCAACGGGCACTGCCGAAATTCATAATTAGTTAGTCTAACATCAACAGATGCTCGAGGCGGAAGGAAGGACGAATGTTCGGAACGATTCAAGGCGACTAAGCTGCCCTACTACCCTCAGTTAGAATAAGCGACTGTTATCGTGCAGTCGTGTAATGCACACCTAAATAGGCCGAAGCGCCGGGCGCCTGGTATCCGAAGACTTCCTGGTAGTCAGAGTCGAGCATATTCTCTGCGCGTACAAATACTGAAAGCTGCTCTAACAGCCGCCACGAACCCGAGAACCCGAGTAACGTGAAATTATTTAGGCTAACCCGTTGTGGTGCAAAAACCGGTGCCAAAAACATAACGTCATCTTGGTCGCCGCTATGGGTGAGGTGCAGATTGATATTGCCACGACCATTTTGAAGGATATAGTTCATCGATGCGACGCCTTGATGCCGGGGCCGACGAACCTCATCGGAGCGATTGCCAGTTGCCAGATCTATCTGATTGGCGTCTAGGTAAGTGTAGGAAGCTGATACCGATAGGTGGTCTGTCAACGCAGCATTGGCGGATAATTCGAATCCATCTCGATGGCTTTTCCCAACCACATTCTCGGCGGAGGACGTAAACGTCGTGAGATCTATAACGAAACCATTTATCTCGTCTTCGAGTCGTTCGCTAAACACCGTCGCGCCAATGAGCACACGGTCATCCAATAGCGATTGCTTCACTCCTACCTCCCACCCTTTCGATCTTTCCGGCGCAAGGTTGCTGTTGCCTACAAAAGGGAAAAGGCCACCGGCCGAAAAACCGAATCGGTCAAAGAAAGTAGGATCTTTTTGACCCGTACCGTATGCAACAGATAGTGCTGTACCCCATGACGATAACCTTTGACTCAACGAAACACGAAAGGTCGTAACGTCATCAAAGTCACTATTATCGTCATACCGAACACTCCCTGAAATCGTAGTGACATCGAATAATCGCACTCGATATTCACCGACATAACCAAGCGTATCGATCTTACGATTTTGGTTCGGATCTGCCCCAAAACTAATTGGCCCTCGTTGTTTAAAAAACCGCTCTTCGTAGTCAAGCGCAAAGGTTACCAAATGCTCGGCGCTAACTAATTGTGGTGTGACGAAGCGTATGTCTGTCTGGTAATCGACAGAATATTTATCACCTTGTACACGTCCACTGGTGCCGTCGAGCAAATCTTTGTCTTTATTGTCGGTGCGACTCCAAGAACCACCGATCCGGTGCGTCCAATTATCCTTAAAGAAGGACGCTTTCACATTTGCAGCGGCGTAGACTAATAATGTATCGCTTTGGCCATCGCTATCCACGGGGATACCGGTAATCCCTCCGGTATCAGTATCATTTTGAATATCAGTTACCCGCGCGTTAGCAGCGAAGCGGACGGCTTTATGCGCTTGCCAATCGGCCTTGGCGTTGAAACTTGTGGTTCGATAGCCATCATCCTCTGCACCCGTTACCGCGATATTTGTACCTCCCACACTGAGATGACTAGCTCCAAGTCGGAAGCCATGGTCATCGCCCCGGAGGCCGATACTCCCACTAATCTGCTTGCTCCCAAAGGAGCCCGCCTCGATGGAGGCGTTAGCTTCTAACGGTCGGTCGACCTGCCTAGTGATGATGTTAATCACCCCAGCCAAAGCATCGCTGCCCCATAGTGAACTTTGCGGGCCACGAACGACCTCGATCCGTTCGATGTCAGAGGTTGTCAGCGTAGAAAAATCAAAGTCGTCCGCCCGAGTCATATCATTCACCTCAACACCATCAATCATGACCAACACGTGATTGGCTTCTGCACCCCGCACACGGACCTGGGAAAATTTTCCGACTCCTCCTTGTTGATTTACTGACAATCCGGGAACGCCGCGCAAGAGATCTGTTACGTACGGTGTTTGCCGTCGCTCTATTTCAATCCGATCAATTATGGTGAGTGTACTCCCAGCCTCCCATCGAGGTACGGGGTTACGAGACGCGGTGACAGTCATAGACTCAAGTGCGTTTGTGTCGATTGCAGCGGCAAATGACAACCGCGACATTATGAACACGATTAATAAAGCATAGAGTAGGCGGTACATCATGATCCCCTCGACGCCACTCACACCCGAGCAACGCACAAAATTATGCGGAGGGTCGCAAGGCAGGGATCGAGAGTGCTTCCCTTATACCAAGGCATCAGCACCGATCCGTACCGATAACAGCCCACCGCGTTACGGTAACAATCGTGCAGGCCGGTATCCGGGCTTACGAGCGGTGTACCACCAGTTAGGTCCGCCTTCCCATGCACTCCAAGTGCAAAGTGGCTTGAGAGGACTCA
>CAYFFH010000091.1:2603-9794 GCA_964342175.1 uncultured Enterobacteriaceae bacterium
CAGTTAGGTCCGCCTTCCCATGCACTCCAAGTGCAAAGTGGCTTGAGAGGACTCATCTGACTCGCTTACCGTTGCGGGGGCAGCGTCGGACTCGTGGGGATCTCACCTCACTCACCGACTTCCCGTTTATCCCATCGGCCGAATGGCGTCCGGGCACCTATACGAAATCGCGATGGAGGCTAACCCACAGCGAATTTTACGTCAACCGGCAAAGGAACGCCGGTTAAGATCTGGACCGCGGGCCGGAGCTAAGTAGTCCAGCCCGCGATGAACGAATTCGTGCTACGCCACAACGTCTTTGATCGCTTTCATCGCAGATGCTCGTACTGAAAGACTGGCTGGCTTGGCATCTACGTGCACCATTTCACCAGTAAACGGGTTGCGCGCCATCCCTGCCTCACGTGCCGCCTTTTCCACACGGCGGAGCTTGACACCCACTTCAGGAATAGTTAATTCACCTGATCCATTTGCGCTAAGATGACGAGCGGCAAGATCCTTTGTAGCCGTAAAGACCGCAATAATATCTTTTTTTGAAAGCCCCGTATCCTCTGCAAGTGTCGATAATATTTGACTCTTTGTTTGCTTATCTTTTATTACACTCTTTTTCAAACTCGACATACTTCCTCCCAGCTCTATTTACATTGCCAATGCGAATAAATTTACGCAGGTCCTATTCCTTCAACGTTCAAATGGCGATTGAACAACCCGCAATTCGACGCGGCCATATTACCATTTACGGGCGATGTTGACCCCGTCACACGTTACACCTGTTAATATAATCTGATGGTAATATATTGGAAGTCTTGACAGAGGGGAAACATACTTTATTTAGCGTGTTTCCGCCTCTTTATTGTATCTAGCAGGTCATTCTTCCAATAAAACCCTGTCCTTTAACCAGCACGAACCACCAGTCTGGTCTGATAATAGCGGTGTTGTCGTCAAGGTGACAGAAGAATCATGCGGTCTTCACAGCGAAAAATCCATACCTCAAAAATAACATCATGGTGAGCAGCCTAACAATAATAAGTTGGACAACAAGAATTTTATCCCGATCCTAGGTTTTAATAATTTCTCGAGGCTGCGGCTCCCGGCTTGTCAGACGAGAATTTTGAGCATGATCTATCAGTATAGCGTTAGCTCCCCCGTTATCCGATCGATACATTCCGGGTCATCGGGGCCGAGCGCGCAAGCGGTTAGAGTCGGCACTCCGTCGAATTCAGTTCTACCGCTATCTCGAATCAAGTGACTTTCGATTCCCTCTGCTAGCGCAGCCGCGTGTGATTTAAGTAACTCCTCTTCAGAATTTACTTTGACACATACCTTCGCCATACCTTTTGCGATCCACTGCAACTCGGCCTCCTTTAAATTCAACGTTATCTCTGCGTCATTACTAGGCAACGAGCGCATGCGATTTATCAAAAATGCCATAGACGCATGAGAGCCCTGTGCGATCTCCTTGCCGCGACGCATTTTTAAATCCCGCCGAATGAGAATTACTTGTTTAATTGAGGTATCCTTTATTCATATTAAGACCACGATGATCAGCACCGTTTAGTGTTTAGCCGCGGCTTCAGACCCAATCCCAGTGCAGGCTCGGACCAACAGGTTGTCGAACGACATCTTCGAGCTCACACGAGCAGCGCCACGATCGAGAAGGGAGATGGCAACAATCGACGCAATAGATAACGTCATCGAAAATAATGCCGGATACCTGTAAGGGAAGATTGCTTGGTCATTACCAAGTGTGTCAACCCACACCGTCGGTCCCAAAATCATTAACGCAATGGCAGTGATTAAACCAATCGTACCTCCAGCAACTGCACCGCGAGGTGTAAGTTTGCGCCAATACATCGACAAAAATAAGATGGGGAAATTAACTGTCGCTGCTACTGTAAATGCGAGCGCGACCATATAAGCAACATTCTGCTGTTCAAATGCGATCCCTAGAGTTACGGCAAGCACCCCCAATACCAACGTAGCAACACGCGAAAGCCGGACAATATCTCTATCCTCAGCAGCCCCGTCGCACACAACGTTAACGTAAATATCATGTGAGATCGCTGATGCCCCGGACAAAGTTAGCCCCGCTACCACCGCCAAGATCGTCGCGAACGCAACAGCCGAAATAAACCCGAGAAACAAATCCCCCGCGGCGGCTTGGGCAAGATGGATCGCCGCCATATTGCTGCCACCTATCAGTTCACCTGTTGAGTTATCAAAAAAATTGTTGTTTCCGACGACGAACACAATCGAACCGAAGCCGAGAATAAAGATCAATACATAAAAATACCCAATGAAACCGGTCGCAAACAGTACTGAGCGGCGCGCTGAGGGCGCATCGGGAACAGTAAAAAAACGCATCAGAATATGAGGTAATCCCGCCGTACCAAAGATTAATGCGGTACCTAGTGAAATTGCGGAGATTGGATCGGATAGAAGCCCGCCAGGGTGCAAAACCGCAATACCTCGTTCGTGCACCATAGTCGCGCGTTGGAATAATGCTTCGACAGAGAAATCTAGGTGAGCCATGACAAATACAGACAGCACAGTACCGCCGAACAGCAGTAGCAATGCTTTTATGATCTGAACCCAGGTCGTCGCAATCATGCCGCCGAAAGTGACGTATATAATCATCAATAGACCAACCGTCATAACAGCCCAGGTGTAGGGGATCTGAAATAAGACTTCGACCAGTTTCCCAGCTCCCACCATCTGCGCAATCAAATATAAGACGACCGCTATAAGGGTCCCGCAAGCCGATAGGACGCGGGCTGATCTGGTATCCAGACGCAACGCTACTGCATCGGTAAATGTATATTTACCCAAATTACGTAAACGCTCTGCCAATAGGAACATAACTATCGGCCATCCCGCGATGCCTGCCACAGCGAAAATCACACCATCGAAACCACCAATGAAAATCAAACCAGAGACACCTAGCAATGAGGCGGCCGACATGAAATCACCAGCAATTGCTAAACCATTTTGCAGGCCAGTGACGCGTCTCCCCGCAGCGTAAAAATCCTGCGAGGTCCGGGTTCGCCGAGCCGCCCAATAGGTTATTCCTAGTGTTATCCCGACAAACACTAAGAACATAGCAATCGCTGCATTATCAGCTAATACGTGCATTGAATCGTTGGCTGAGGTTGCTACTGGCAAAGCCATCAGGACACTAACCCATAACATCTTCACGAAAAAGCGCTGCGACAGAATACGATAAAAACCGTGATTAGCAACCGTACTCTGTTGCTACGTGCCGTTGTTGCGACAAATGAATGACTCCTGAGTTGCTCTTAAGCGCCCTAAGTCCCATGGTAAATACACGCTCAGAGCTGCTTCAACGTTACGTAAAATCTTAATCACCACGTCAACACGCGCGTTTACTCAATATCCGTTACCGTTCATAGAGAGTGATAGGCACTTCTGTCTCCGCCATTGCATCGTCAATTATCGATCGCACGTTTGGATCAAAATCTCGATTTGCGCGAATTACATAAATAGCCGTGAGAAGCTGTGCCGCTCCCATCACCGAGAGGGCTGCCACTATGCCCCAGGTGATCACCGTGCGTTCATGCAGCGGAATTGCGAACAGTTCCGGCTTAAACGCAACAACAAATATGAACGAGTAAAAAGTGCCTAGCATTACCAGTACCAGTGTCCAACTGAATCGACTATGACGCTTTTTCAGCTCATGAAACGCTGGGTTGGCACCGATGTGCCGATAAATCGCCTCTTCCGCTACCAAAGCTTTTCGCTTGCCATCCGTGCGCCTTCAGCTAGCGCTTCAAACTTCTTCCACACAACCGAGGACGCGACCATCTCCCAACCTGCAAACGTACCGAAGCCACAATCAGCACCCGCGATCACTCGTTCCTTATCACCTACCGCATCGACGGCCTCAAGGATCCGATTACAGATAACCTGAGGGTGTTCTATGTAGTTTACGGTCGAATCGATCACTCCCGGTATTAACAACGAATCTTTCGGAATTGGATTTTCTTTCAATGATACGTATTCATGTTGATGGCGAGGGTTGGCGAATTCTAGTGAAAAAGCGCCAACTTTAGCTTCTGATATTACCGGCAAAATATCAGCCAACGGAACATCATGGTCATGCGGACCGTCATAGTTCCCCCAGCACACGTGCAACCGGATCCGATCTTTCGGAATGTTGATACATGCTTCGTTAATAGCATCGATGTGAATCGAGATGGCATCTTGGAAGTCTTTCAAAGTGCCATTTTGGAACATACCATGCCATTCCATTGCCAAATCCGGACAATCAAGTTGCAATAGGTAACCACGACTATGAATCAGTTCATACTCCTGGCGCAATTCTTGGGCAACCGCACGAACGTAGCTTTCGTGTGATTCGTAATGTCCATCGTTCCGCATCGTCGTACAAACGATCCCGGGCGAGGCGGCCGTCATGAATGTTTCAACGTACCTGCCATTGTTCTCTGAAAGCGCGGCGTCAAACATATCGCACTCACGTATAGCGGGGTCGAGTGATCTATATTTGACATCGCGGTTCGCTGCCGGAGCATCAAATACCTTCGACATAACCATTCCACGAGCCTCCCATATGGCACCGAACTCGGGATGGTCGGCAAAGTCTCGGAACAGTTCACGTTCACTTATCCCGTCGAACCCATCAAGCCGCTGGGCAACATAGGTCTGAAAACCAACTCGAGGTTGCTCGCCGTCGTTTATGATGTCAATTCCTGCATCGATTTCCATCGAGACACAATGCCGTACACCACTTTCCGCAAGTTTATCTATCCGATCGCGGTCGATAGTTTCTCGAGCCTCATCAGCGATCAGCAAGTCAGAGAGTTCACGAGCTCGCGGCAAGCTACCAACATGAGTGGTCAAGATCCGTTCTTGGCTGTGTTTCATTATTCTCCTCCGTTGTGCGCCGCAACATATATCACGCAACAGTTGTAAAATTTTTACCCCGAGGCAGCAACTTACAGAAAAAACGCGCTTGATCCTAGAAAAGAATACAGATCGATGCGAACGCACGGAGTACTATCACTGCAACCCCCAAAACGTAGCCTTTTATAAATCGTTATAACAACAAATTTTTTAACGACTAAACATAGCCTTTCAACCCCTGGAGCGCCCCATCCATTGTCTCAAAAAATATTAAAGTGGACTGGTGACCCAGCAAGAAGAATAATGGGGTCTTATCCCAGCGCAAAGTATCAGGACCGAATAACTAATATCTAAGCGCCTCGAGCTAAAATTTTATGTAATGCCAAACTTTCTAAAATAAATAGAAAACTCAAGGACCAAATCTTATGCCCTTTCGAATTTCCGTCGACACAGGCGGCACTTTTACCGATGTCGTGGTGACAGACAGTGACGGCCGTTTTACGGTAGGTAAAGCACTAACCGACCGGCAACGTGCGTTTGCGAGTATAGAAGCCGCAATTAAGGTGGCCGCAGAAGAACTTGGCATCACAAGCGAAGAATTGATTACTGACTCTTCCATGTTTGTGTACGGAACCACCCGTGCTACAAACGCGATTATTGAACGCAAGATCGCGCGGACCGCATTCCTCTCGACACAGGGATTTCCAGATATTTTGCTACTCAAAGAAGGTGGGAAATCAGAACCACATAACCTTCAAGTTGAATATCCAGATCCTTACATCCCGCGACGATTGACGTTTGAAATTCCAGAGCGTATCAATGCCGAAGGTGGCGTAGAGTCGCCGCTCGACGAACGAGCTGCGCGCGCGCTGCTCTCAACCTTCCCAGCCAAAAACATCGAAGCTATTGCGGTTTGCCTGTTATGGTCAATCGCAAATCCCGAGAACGAACTAAAACTAGGAGAGTTGATCAGCGAGATTCTCCCCGAGGTGCCATTCACTCTGTCCCACAAACTCAACCCCATCTTACGTGAATATCGCCGCGCATCGTCTACCTCAATAGACGCGTCGTTAAAGCCAATGATGCAAGCCTATCTCACTACTCTGGAACAAGACTTACGCAATGCAGGATACCAAAACGATGTGTTAGTCAGTACTTCCTTCGGAGGGGTGATGCATTTGCGCGACGTCGTAGAACGTCCGATTTTTTTAGTGAAATCCGGCCCTGCTATGGCACCGGTGGCAGGACTCGCCTACGTGAATGCGGAAGAATTGGCCACCGACGTGATCATTTGCGATGCCGGAGGCACAACATTCGACGTGAGCCTAGTGCGAGATGGCCAAGTCGAATTCTCGCGCGATACTTGGCTTGGACCGCAGTGGGTGGGAGACAATCTTGGTATGGCATCTGTCGCAGTACACAGCATCGGTGCTGGCGGTGGTTCTATCGCCTGGGTCGATCCAGGCGGTTTATTACGAGTCGGACCACATTCTGCTGGTTCCGATCCTGGACCCGCCTGCTACGGTTCGGGTGGCGACCACCCGACAGTTACAGACGCTGCAGTGACTCTTGGCTATATCGATCCTGAGCACTTCTTAGGCGGTCGCATGAAACTGAACGAAGAGGCCGCACGAGCAACCATCGCGTTACTAGCAGAAAAGTTAGGCGAGCCCATTGAACGCGCGGCATTCGCCGTTATGGCAGTTGCTAATGAGAATATGATTCAAGCAATTAAAGAATTAACGATCAACGAAGGAATTGACCCAAGTGAATCGGTTCTAGTCGCGGGCGGCGGAGCCGGTGGATTAAATATCGTACCGATCGCGGCCGAGTTAGGATGCAAAACTGTTTTGGTACCGCGGACCGCCGGAGCACTTAGCGCATCAGGGATGCAATTTTCCGACATCATTACGGAAGCCGGAGCAAGCCGCTTAACACATTCAGAAGATTTTGATTTCGACGGCGTCAATCAAGCGCTTGCTACTATCGACGCGAATCTGGACACATTTTCCGAACGGCTTCGCCAACGTGGATTTCTCGATATAGAGAAACGTTACTTCGTCGAGGCGCGTTATCGCTTTCAGGTTTGGGAGCTTGAAATTCCCGTGGTAAAAAATAAATTTGCTGGGCCAAGTGATGTCGCCGCTCTGGTGGCAGAATTTCATCGCGTGCACGAACGTGTATTTGCCATCCAAGATCTGGGTCAAGCGGTTGAATGCCTCAACTGGCGTGGCCGCCTCATCGCCAAAGTTAATCAACCTTCATTGGAGCCGGCACATACCCCGACTGACACTGTGGTCACGGCTCAACGTC
>CAYFFH010000092.1:0-9703 GCA_964342175.1 uncultured Enterobacteriaceae bacterium
CCCGGCCGGTAGACTTTTAGGTAAGACTTGTTCTAGTGCTGTGTCATATTCTAGGCACGCGCCGGCCTGATACAGCAGACCGCCAGCCGGCGCCCAGCCTACGCTCATAAACAATCCGTCACACTCAATGGATTGTTGGTGCTTGGCATCGTTTGACCGAACGCTGACCGCTGTTAGCCGACCATTTCGCCCGCGCGCCTCATCAATGGACGAGTTGGGAATAACTGGGATACCGCTGTCAGAAGCCGCCGCTGCCAATTTATCCCGGCTGTTCCGATCAACGAGATCAACAATTGCAGCGATTCGGATCCCAGACTCTTGCAAATCGGCGGCGGCGGCATACGCTTCATCGTTACCGGCCAGGATCACGGCAGTAGTGCAGGGTGCGATTGCATAGCGATGCACAAGACGCTGCGCTGCGGTAGCCAAAATGACACCCGGCAGATCGTTGTTTCGAAATACCGCTGGCTGCTCGTAGAGACCTGTCGCAAATATCACTGTCTTGGCATGTATATGTACAATCCCGTTAGGCCCTACTAGTGGGACACTATTGTCCGCGTAAAACCCGGACGCAAAATGTTGTGTCAAAACCTCTATCCGTTTTGAAGCGTTAAGTTGTTCCAACATCACGTTCTTTACTGCTTGAGCAGATTTATCCCGGGCGTGCAGATAATCGAACGACCCGCCGAGACACATATTTTCATCTGCGATTACAACATCGACAGGCTCACCCAAACACCGCTTGGCAGCGGCTAAACCGGCAACACCACCTCCAATAATAAGGACGTCGCAAAACCGGAAACGTCTCGATACACGAATACTCGTCGCTGCAGTGTTAACTTTGCCGAGTCCTGCCATCGTCCGAATTAGACGCTCCCATAAAGGAAATAGTACTCGCGGCCAATAAAATGCCTTGTAATAGAATCCAACCGGTAGAAAGCGGGAAAATAACTCCAGCATTTGAGCAAGATCAAAGCGGAGCCCGCCGATGGTGTTAACCGCTCGATAACTACAGCCTTGGACGAGCGGTTCAACGTCCGCTCGTACATTTGGGCGGTCGCCCATCGTGACCAAGACATTGGCATCGTGGTTGGCAAACGACAATACACTGCGAGGACGATGGTATTTAAAACTGCGAGCCTGGATTGCGACATCACTGGCCAACAAGGCACTACTTAGGACATCACCTTCTAGCCCGTCATAGCGTTTGCCTTCGAAGACGAAACTCAACGGACGGCCACGCTTGATCCATTCGTTTGGTTGCGGTGGGAGACGTTTAGCCATCCGTCGTATCTCCCGCCAAAGATACACCAAATACCTCATCGGTTGCGGTGTCACGCTCAACTAGAAACCATAATTGCGTCGGGGTGTGATACCACCATTCTGTCCGTCGCATAGGAAGACTGTCACGATTGAAGACCCATTCGCCTGGAGATATATCGTTAAGTTGCGCCGGTTCCGGATCGAGGATTCCCGCGACGACAAATTCGGTCGACGGTCGACGGCCTAGGCTTGGCAGATCTATGTATTTCATCGCTGATTAGTGTCCAATCGCCGCCGCGCCTTTTTCACCAACCAACTCGTAGTCGCCAAAACGGGCCAAGTTGAAACCTGTAATCAGGTCGTCATCACGCCCGTTCGCTACAGTTGCGGCCATCGTCCTACCGCTGATCGGCGTCGCCTTGAACCCCCAGGTACCCCAACCTGCATCAACATAAAAATCTCTAATAGGGGTCGTGCCCATCACCGGAGCGAAATCGGGGGTCATATCCGCCATACCGGCCCATTGTCGATTGACGTTGACTTGACTCAGAAACGGAAACATGTCGAGCAACTGATCAGACAGGTTGGAAACAAACTCAAAGGTCGAACGGCGCGAGTGCAATTCCATCGGGTCAAGTGAAGCCCCCATCACCATTTCGCCGCGGGAACTCTGACTGACGTAAAGATGCAAGCTCCCGGAGACTATGATTGTGTCGAGCCACGGTTTTATTGGCTCCGTTACACAGGCCTGCAATGGGAATATCTCGATCGGACTTGCCAAACCGACCATCGATAGTATGGTTGGGGTAAATCCTGCGACCGCAGAAACCACCGCACCCGCTTTGACCTTCCCGCGCGGCGTTGTCACGCCAATCACGCGATCACCTTCCATATCGATGGCAGTTACTGCGGTATGCTGGTGGATCTCGATGCCCGCTTCAGAGGCGCGCCGGGCGTAACCCCAAGCGACCGCGTCGTGACGTGCAACAGCGCCTGGGGCATGGTAGAGAGCACCCAAAATCTCATGGTTGCCTCCGCAATCAAGCTGAATTTGAGGACAAACCTTTAATATCTCATCAGGCCCGACAACCTCACTATCGACCCCATAATGCTTATTCACTTCTGCACGCCAGCGGGCCGTGCGTAACGTAGCGTCGCTATGCGCGAGCGTGAAATGTCCACGCTCTGAATAAAAGATATTGAGGTCGAGCTCTTCAGATAAAGATTTGAATAAATCGACGCTTTGGTCGTAAAACTTTACACCTTCTTCGGTCAGATAATTAGACCGAATAATCGTGGTATTACGGCCTGTATTACCGCCACCGATGTAGCTTTGGTCTAAGACTGCAACATTGGTGATGCCATGGTCACGTGCGAGATAATAGGCCGTCGCGAGTCCATGCCCACCCGCCCCAATGATGACGACGTCATATGAATCAGCGAGCTCGTTTGGCGTATTGAAGAATCGCGGTTCGGCCCAATCCTCGATGAAGGCATACTTAAGTAATCGAATTGACACTATATTTTCTCTATCTCCGAGTGTGCAGTTTTTAGTCCGACGCTACACATCCAATTGTCATATAGTATCTTCGCGCAACGATTAAACTCCAGCATCGCAACATCGACGTCGGCTTGAAAACCAGCAAGCGCATTAGTTCCTAGGGCTTCATCGAGAGCATGCGCATATGTCGGGACGGCGCTCCATTCGGTTACGGTATTTTGAGTCACCTCGATGTGAAACTGCGCGCTAAACGCCTTCTTACCGACTGACATCGCCTGCACAGCGCATTTCCCCGAATGTGCTAATACAGTTGCGCCTTTAGGCATATGAGTGATTTCGGCACCATGCCATTGAAGGCAATCCAATTGGCGGGGAAGACCTGATAAATAGCTACTTGTCCTTCCAGCAGCGTTAAGCTCGATCGGGAGTACTCCGACCTCTGGGATCCCTTTCGCAACCTCGCCGCCAAGCGCACTCGCCAATAATTGATGGCCCAAGCAAATACCAAGATAGCCGAGATTAAGATCCTGGATGGCGTGCCTGATCGCTCGTTTCTCGGCGATCAACCAGGGATTACTTGTCTCTTCCCACACATCCATCGGACCACCCATTACCCACAGTGCAGAGTAGGTTTTCAAGTCAGGTATCGAGTCACCTTGATCGAGTTCAACCGTATCCCACTCAATACCATCGACTGCAAGAAACTCTCGGAAAATGCCGGGATGCTCGACATCGAGATGCTGGAACACGAGAACACGAGGAATTCTAGTCATACGTAAACGCCACGCGTGGTCGCATTTTTAGTTACATTCGCCGACACGGGCAGCAACACCCTTCGGAGCACGTCGGGTTCACCGAGACAACGTTGTAGTAGAGATTTTATCTCGGTTATCGCGTCCTCTATCGCAAGCACAGGAATACACGCATTACCTTGAACAATAACCGCAACCTTCGTCGTTGTATCCGATACCGCACTGTGTTCCGCTTGTCTACATTCGAGTCGGCAGATCACACGGTTTGACCCATCGACGTAAGCGTATTCCCCCGCGGGCACTGTACGAACAGTTCCCTTCCCAAGCGGTTTAAATGATTCATTTCCGGTCGTTCTGATCAGTGCGATCCGACCATTCAGCTGATCGATGTCGTGTGCGCCACACGACAGGCGGTGCTTCAAAGCGACGTAGTTATAGACATCGACGATCGGATTGATTGTGCGCAAATCGCCGTGCTTGAATAAGACGCCGTACAAACTTTCTGGCGATGGTACAAGCGACCGATCGCTCACATCAAAGTGATCGTGCAGTTCTCGATAACCTCGAAGATAACGATGCGCTGCGAGGCCCGCTAGACTGTTGTTTTCGACCAAATCGCGAATTAGCGCCCCGCGGAATGATTCAAATCCCCTCTTCTTGCGGATTTGGTTCTTCACGCCACCGATAAGCAGAAACCCAACCGCGATCCCGGCGTCGACTAATTGATCATCCACCGCTAGTTCGAGATCTTCAATTAAATTCATCTAACGCCCAAAAAATTTGTAATCCATTTCATAATCGTCAGGTTGTTGTGCTCGCGGGTAAGCGAACTCATAGCATCCTCTCGCACCTCGCCTGTGATAATCTCGCGGCGTAATTCTAAAAGCACCTCGATATAGTTTGGATGGAATTCCGGGTGTCCTTGGATCCCCAGCATCGTACCGTTGAACTGGACCATAAAATTCTCGCAATGCCCATTACTAGCCAACAAGCGTGCGCCAACAGGCAAGCTCGTTACCTGGTCTTGGTGACAAACCGGGATGGTAAATTGCTCCATCGTCGGATTCATCCAGTCGCGATAAATACTGTCTCCGATAGTATGGTGTTGGATTCCGATTCCCCAACCCTTGTCCGATTTTTCGACCGAACCACCGAGTGCTTGCGCAATGACTTGATGCCCGAAGCAGATCCCAACCAATGGTGTTTGGCTACCGATAAGCCGGTGGATAAATTGTTCCAGTAATGAGATCCAAGCGTCCTTATCATAAGCGCCACTGCGAGAGCCTGTCGTTATATAACCATCACACTCATCAATCTCTCCCGGGATTTCCTTATCAAAGACGCGATAGACCCGCCACTCGATATCCACCTCCACACTCGCGACCGCAGCACCGAACATTACAGGGTAATCATCAAAACGGTCACGTAGATCGTCGGGAACAAAATCACACGCGAGCAAGCCGAGCCGGTACATTTTAGTTTCGCGGATCTTCCTTACCGTTATTCGAACTTTCCATACGCTCGGCGCAACTCGACCAAGGGGTGATTCGGCGACATTTGAAACTTAACCAGCAGTTCGCGCGCTATCATATCTCGCTCTTGCTGATTATCCGGTAAGTCGATCTCTTCCGGTACGGTCACCCAACCATTAATATTGCGATCGAACACCGCAGCACGCCCTTCTTCGTAGCCCATGTGCACATCTTCTAGCCAATTTAGATCCAGCCAACCCATGTGGTCGATATATTTTTTTAGATACGGCGTCACCTGACTGTAATCTGGCACAAGATTAACGTCGTAGCGGTAACCGATTGTTTGACCGATCATTTTTTCCCGATCAGAGTCGATACCATCTGATTTTAGATAGTGATCGATATCGTTTGGATTCGGCATTTTAGTAGTCTCCTGAACCAATATCCCAAAAAGGCGCTAGAACCGAGTCATGTCGGGTCGACCGACAGTGTGCTGGGAGCCTGCTAATGGCACCTGCGCCATTGCCGATGCCTCCATTGTTAGCGCTGCCAAGTCTTCCGGCTCCAAAGAGTGTACGTTTGTCTTGCCACAGGCGCGCGCCATCATCTGGCACTCAATAGCGAGACAATGTAGGAAATTGTAGACCCGCTCCGCTGCTTCGTCCGGATTCAAACGTTTACGTAAATCTGGATCTTGGGTCGCAACCCCAACCGGGCAACGACCGGTATGGCAGTGATAGCAAAAACCTGCCTTTACCCCGATCTCTTTTTCATAATCCGACTCAGGAATCTCTTTGTTGCAATTCAACGCCATTAACGACGAATGACCGATAGCAACAGCATCTGCACCCAGCGCGAGTGCCTTCGCAACATCCCCTCCGTTGCGAATCCCACCAGCGTAGATCAGTGTGACATCGCCGGATTTACCAACATCATCGAGAGCTTGACGCGCCTGCCGAATCGCCGCGATACCCGGAACACCGGTCTCCTCTGCAGCCAGATGCGGCCCGGCTCCGGTTCCGCCTTCCATCCCATCGATATAGATCGCATCTGGATCTGTTTTGGCAGCCATCCGTACATCATCGTAGACTCTAGCAGCACCAAGTTTAAGCTGGATCGGGATTTCCCAATTCGTTACCTCTCGGATCTCTTGAATCTTTAAGGCGAGGTCATCAGGCCCAAGCCAATCGGGATGACGCGCCGGCGAGCGTTGATCGATCCCCGCTGGCAACGAACGCATTTCGGCCACTTGATCTGTGACTTTCTGCCCCATCAAGTGACCTCCCAGGCCTACTTTACAACCCTGGCCGATAAAAAATTCGCAGGCGTCGGCAAGGCGCAGGTGCTGCGGATTAAAGCCATAGCGAGATTGAATACACTGGTAAAACCACTTCTCTGAATAACGGCGCTCGTCCGGGATCATGCCGCCTTCACCTGAACAGGTTGCTGTGCCGGCCATCGTCGCGCCCCGCGCCAATGCCGTTTTCGCCTCGTGTGACAAGGCACCAAAGCTCATCCCCGTAATATACACTGGGATATCGAGAACCAATGGTCGTTTACAACGTGGTCCAATGACCGTTTTGGTATCGCACTTTTCGCGGTAACCCTCGATCACAAAGCGAGTTAATGTGCCGGGCAAGAAGGTCAGATCGTCCCAACTTGGGATTTTTTTAAACATCGAAAAGCCGCGCATACGGTAGCGCCCGAGCTCCGACTTTACATGGATGTCATTGATCACTTCCGGTGTGAAAATCGGACTTTTACCAAGGATATATTTATCGTCGTCGCTAGACATATTTTGTTCCTCGTACAGATTATAAGATGAGCTTTTTCTCGCTCGGCTCGAGGTTGTCGTAATTCCACAATTGCTTGCCTGAGACGATTTTGGTCATATTCTCGATCTCACCGGGGGCTTCAAGACCAAATAAACTGAGCTTTCGACCCAACCACTCGACATCGAGCGGCGTCATCTCTGCCACCACCGCATCTACACCGAGATCCTCGATGCTACCGCCAATAAAGATCGTGCCGTCGTACATTGAATCTCCAAGATTCTTACCTGCGTTCCCGAGTACGATCATGCGGCCGCGTTGCATCATAAAACCACTGAAGGCGCCGGTGTCGCCGCCGACAATGATGGTGCCACCTTTCTGATCGATGCCGGTGCGAGCACCGACGCTACCTTTGCACACAAGATCACCACCCCGGATCGCCGCACCGAAGGTCGATCCAGCATTTTTCTCAACCACAACAGTGCCCGCCATCATGTTTTCCGCGCATGACCAACCGACTCTACCAGTGATTCGAATATTAGGACCGTCGATCAGACCGCAACCGAAATAACCCAGACTACCGTCAAGTACAAGATTAAGCCGATTCAGAATGCCCACCGCGACGCTGTGTTTCGCACCTGGATTGCGCACGGTGATCGAGCCGTAGCCGTCTTTCATAAGATCCTTTATTTTGGAGTTGACCGCACCGGACGCCATCTCTCGTGCATCGAACTCGGCTTCACGATCGAAATCAACATCGTAGGTGAACGGCTGAGTTAGGTTTTCCTCTTCAGTCGCAGAGAAAAATACTTGTTGAGTACGTCCTTCGAGCTGCTCAGTGTGCATCCCCAGGTCATGGGAAGCATGTTCGCTTACGTTTGCCATACACGCACCTCCCCCTCGTACGGGTCAAATGTATCAATTTCGTGAGGAAAAATACTTCGGATTGCTACTTCCTCCGATGCCAACCCGACGAAATCGTCGCTTTCATAGAGCACCATCGGTTTCGCCGACATCACATCCTTCGCCATCCCAAGTTGGTCAGAGGTTGCAATCAAGTAAGTGAACACGCCGTCGAGTTGATCGATCGAACGTTGCATCGCTGCACGTAGATCTTCACCTTCGTTGATCGCATCGGCGATATACACAGCGATTAACTCCGAATCACAATCCGACATAAAACGATGGCCGCGGCGCTCTAGTTCACGACGCTGGCCCCAATAATTCGTTAGTTGACCGTTATGTACCACTGAAACGTCCGAGAACGGGTAGGCCCAATACGGGTGTGCGGAGCGAATATCGACGTCTGATTCGGTAGCCATGCGGGTGTGTCCTATGGCATGGGTACCATTGAATTTATTTAGACCATATTGATCCGAAACCGCCGTCGCATCTCCCAAATCCTTAACCAACTCGAGCGCGTGGCCTAGAGAAAGGATCTCCACGTCGTCGATATCCTCGATGTAGCTAGCTAATTCCCGCAGGTCACCATCGAATTTTAATTCGTAAGAATAGGCGTATTCTGTTGCTGCCTTCGCTTTGACGATTTCAGCATCCAGTTCTTGCAAACGTTTATCTACCGCCGCCTTGCGCATTTCCATTTGTTCTTGAATAGCAAAGCCAGAACGTGCTTCCGCGCCCTCGGCTACCTTAAAGCGCATGACATATCTCTTTTTGCTGAGCGGCTTGCTGTATAAAGCGAAACCCGTCGAGTCTGGCCCTCGATGTTTCATTGCCTGCAGCATAGAGGTCATCTCCTTACCGATATTATCGGTGCCACCTCGGTGAATAAGTCCTGCAATTCCACACATCTCGTATTACCTCTGCTAGTGCTATGGAAGACAATCCATGTATGTCTCGACATCCCAGTCAGTAACGGTGGCCATAAATTTTTCCCATTCGTCGGTCTTGTACCATTTATAGACTTTGTACATCTCGTTGGGCATTGATGACTTAATCACCTCGTCTTCATCTAGGCGCATTAATGCATCACCCAAAGACATGGGTAAACGCTTCACCTCTTTACCAGCCTCCATCGCCTCGTAAATATTGCGATTCTCCGGTTCGCCGGGGTCAATGTCGTTATCGATGCCATCTTCGAACGCTTTAAGTAGGGCCGAACCCATCAGATAGGGATTGACCATGGAGTCGACCGCTCGGTATTCGAACCGGCCTGGCGCCGAGATACGCAAACCGGTCGTGCGATTCTGATAGCCCCAGTCGGCAAACACTGGTGCCCAAAATCCAGTATCCCATAAGCGTCGGTACGAATTGACCGTAGAACAACCGATTGCGGTCAGCGCGCCTAGATGAGTGACGATACCTCCAACGGCTTGTAATCCAACTTTACCCGGGAGCTGCACATCGTCCGTATCTGGCATGAACGTGTTTTCGCCACCTTCACGATAGGTAAAAACGTCTTCCATACCCGGTAACGGATCGTTGTGCATTCGATTCATCCGTTCCGAGCCTCCGCGCCACAAGGAGATATTCGTGTGGCAACCCGACGCCGAAACTCCCATGAATGGTTTCGTCATAAAACACGCAATGAGATTGTTTTCACGCGCCACCTGTGCACAAATCTGACGATAAGTGGTAAGCCGATCTGCATTGCGTACGACATCGTCGAACATCCAATTGAGTTCTAGCTGCCCCGGTGCATCTTCATGGTCACCTTGGATCATATCGAGACCCATCGCATTCGCGTATTCGATGACCTGCATAAAAACTGGACGTAGAGATTCAAATTGATCGATGTGGTAGCAAAACGGTTTAGAGAAACCACCATTAGGTTTCCCGTCTTCGCCACGTTTTAGCCACATCATTTCAGGCTCTGTGCCAACTCTAAAATCCATCGAGTATTTTTTCTGGAATGCTTGATGGAAACGCTTAAGATTTCCTCGACAATCGGAAGTCAAAAACTCACCTGCACCCTCTCGTTCT
>CAYFFH010000093.1:0-9693 GCA_964342175.1 uncultured Enterobacteriaceae bacterium
CCGAATCTGGAGCTGGATTCTCCGGCGCCTCAGCAATCCACCTCAATGTTTTCGGACTCAATCCAGTCGTGATATTTGGTACCGATGAACAAAAACGGCGGATGCTACCGGCGATGTTGACCGGTGAGAAAACTGCTTGTTTTGGGGTCACGGAGCCAAACGCTGGTCTCGATACACTAAGCCTAGAGACTCGCGCGGAGCGGAGTGGAGACGGATATATCGTAAACGGACAAAAACATTGGACATCAATGGCACAACGTGCGGATAAGATATTGCTTCTTGCACGCACAACACCAAAAGAAAACGCACCAAAGCGAACACATGGCTTAAGCCTGTTTTTTACAGATTTCAACCGTGACTACCTCGAGGTCCGCGAAATCCCTAAGATGGGGCGTAAAGCAGTCGATTCCAATGCAGTATTTTTTGATAACTTGCCTATTCCGCATGAAGATCTCATCGGAGAAGAAGGTAAGGGCTTTCACTATATTCTTCATGGGCTTAACCCAGAACGTATTCTCCTGGCCGCGGAGTCTATTGGCCTCGGACGGGCAGCTTTGAGTCGCGCTTGCGACTACGCCAAAGAACGGACGGTATTTGGACGCCAAATAGGCCAAAACCAGGGAATCCAGCATCCACTTGCAAAATGCTGGATTGATTTAGAGGCAGCGGAGCTACTCGCCTATAACGCCGCAATGCTGTACGACGCTGAGCGCGAGTGCGGCGCTCAAGCCAACGCCGCTAAATTTCTCGCTGCAGAAGCGGGCTTCCACGCATGCGAACAGGCGATGTTGACGCATGGTGGGATGGGTTACGCAAAGGAATATCACGTTGAGCGCTACATGCGAGAAATGATGATCCCGCGGATCGCCCCGGTTAGTCGAGAAATGATCTTTAATTACATCGCGGAACGCGAACTCGGACTACCAAGATCATATTAAGGTAAGGTCGAGTTCCGACTATTATATGGTTTATGGCAACATCACCCTTACCATAACCGATATGTAAACGCATTAGGATGGTTCGTACAAACCGACCTTTGCCTTCGAAAAGGTTAATTTACGGGTAATCTTTCTTTCTTCGAAGTAGAGCAAATCAAGCCCGTATAACACCACCGGCTTGTCTTCCATATCGAGATGTAATTTCCAGCTACTCATAACTTTGCTTGCGTCGGCGTCGATAAATGTATCATCTTCATGAAAACGGATCGTGCCGAAACGTCCACTGAACAGAGCTTCAAAGGATGTTCGGATCGCGGTCTTGCCTTCATTAACCTTCCCGTGGAATTCTTCGTAGACCGCATCATCAGCAAAAAACATCATGATACCGTCCACATCGCCGCTATTAAACGCGCCCAAAAACTCGTCGCTTAATTGCTTTAACTCGTCATACCGGTTAGTCATCGTTTTTTCCCGCTTCGAGCATGAACTAATTCTATTGAGTCTAACGCGCTTGAGCAATTGGCGCCGCACTTCAGGAAAACAAAAAATGCAGGACGTACCAGACTTTGATTGATAGCATATGGTAGCAACCACAATAGAATAGCCGTCTATGCGAAATATTAGAACAACTGATATTAGTCCGTACACTTTGATCGAAGACGCGACCTACGGGAAAAAGCAGGCTGGATAAGCTGGGTGTTGAGAAAATGAAAAATTTTAGCAAATCCTGGGTTAGGTGCCTGGCGGCATCCCTGCTCTTAATCCTTGCGATCGATTTAAGTGCCGATGTCGACGCTCTCTCAGGTACGTGGATCATCAATGAAAACGATTCGGACTCGCTAAAAACACAAATGAATGCTCTAAAACAGGAATACCGAGACTGGAAGGATGATCAGGATAAGGACGATGATGATCCAGAGAAACCAAGTCCGTTTGATCGCAACGACATAAGAAAAAAAGGTTATGACGCGCGGCGTGGCGGCAGCGTAGCAAAACCGAGCGTCGCCGTGAATAGAATAGTAACTGCCGAACAAATAAGGCTTTACATATCGGAACGCATAATCGTTGCCTACGACGGCAAACTCAAACGTTTAATTAGCCCAAACCCGCTAGGCCGCGTTCATTCTGCGAAAGGCCGTGGAATTTCAAAAGATGCGACTGGCGAAACCTTGGCATATCTGGAGAACGATACGGTCGTTATTGAAACTCGAACAAAGGTCACTGAACGTCTTACAGAGCGCTTCGAAATGAGCTCAACTGGTCAGTTAAAAGTCATGACCCGCCTATATAACCCTGATTGGCGACGTGAAATTGAGTTCGTTCGAATGTATGACCGCGACAAAAATACCCTTAAAAAATAGCAAGCTAAACGCACTTCTACGATGATTTAAAAATATCTCGCGAAATTTAATGTGCCCAAATATCCTATTTGGTGTTTTTTTATCTGACCTTCACGGAGAGCTACAAAATGTTGCAGAAAATTACTCCAGACGGAATCATGAAACCATTCAATAATGCATACAGTCACGGGGTCGTCATTCCACCTGATGCTCGCGTGCTACACCTATCGGGTCAAATCGGTGCTCGATCAGATGGAGTCGTTCCAGAGGATGCAGAAGAACAAGCAGAGAACGTATGGCAAAACGTAATGACAATTCTTGGCGCAGCAGACATGACGGCTCTTAATCTCGTAAAGATTACCGCTTATATTGTCGACGAGGCGGTTTTCCCTTTCTACGCAGCTGCCCGTCAACGCATACTAGACGGTCTTGAGCCACCAGCGTCAACGGCAATTTTCGTTCCTAGGCTAGTGCTACCGGAGTGGAAACTCGAAGTCGAAGTAATCGCGGCAAGTCATGATTAGGGTAATCTAATTTATAAATACCCGTTACCAGCAAAAAGACGGTGATGACGTAGGTGTGGCATTGCGTCTCCATACGGCGGGGCTAAATTCTAAGGCCGGTTCGAGTGAATAAACTCGCGAATTCTGGGTGCGATCTCCGAACGCCATAGAAAACCGTTAAACACGCCGTAATGTCCCGCCCCTGCCTGGACGTAATCCGCGTGCTTATGGTCGACAACATTGTGGAACAATGCGTGAGCAGCCTGCGTCTGACCTACGCCGGAAATATCATCTTTCTCACCCTCTACCGTCATTAGTGCTGTGTTGCAGATTGCTGACGTATCGACCTTCCGCCCACGGTGCAACATACGGCCGTTTGGTAACGCGTGCTGTTGGAATACGACGTCGATAGTTTGTAAATAATACTCGGCCGTAAGATCCATTACGGCGAGGTATTCATCATAAAACCTTCGATGAGCCGATGCAGAATCACCATCCCCTTTCACGAGGCTCAAGAAAAGTTTTTGGTGTGCGTCCATATGCCGCTCTAAGTTCATTGTCATAAACCCAGTTAGCTGTAAAAACCCAGGGTATACCGGACGCATCATGCCGAGGTTAGGGAATGGCACATTTAAGATGACATTGTGTTTGAACCATTCTAAGGACTTACTCATGGCGAGCTCGTTTGGCGTCGTCGGACTCATCCTGGTATCGATCGGAGATCCCATTAAAGTGACAGTGGCGGGCGTACTCGGGTCATCTGCGGATGCCATTATTGAGGTTGCGGCGACTACAGCAGGTCCCGGTTGACAAACAGCGATAACGTGAACTTCCTTGCCGATCTGCCTGATAAACTTGATCATATAATCGATATAATCATCTAGATCGAATCTACCAACGGCAAGCGGGACCTCTCGCGCGTCACGCCAGTCGGTGACATACACGTCGTGGTCAGGAAGCAGTGCTTCCACTGTGCCACGCAGTAAAGTTGCGTAATGACCCGATAATGGAGCGACCAACAAAACAGGTGGATCGTCAGAAGGGTACACGCGGCCCGCACGTTGGCGGCAGAAGTGCAGAAGGTCGGCGAATGGCAGCCGCAGGACAGGCCTTTCGGCGACCTCGATGCTATAATCCCCAGGTCCAGCCGTGTCGATACCAAATGATGGCTTCGCATAGCGTGTAGTTGATCGGTCGAATAACTCCAATGCCGCCGCAGTTACTTTTCCAGGTAATGTGTCGCGAAGGATGTTCCAATCCTGCCCAAGGAAAAATCGATTGAAGTTAACCGCCGCACGCAACGGCGATATCACCGAATGATTTAACTCATAGAGGTGATAAAGCATTGGGTAATTTCCTAGTTTGTTGCACTGCGGCAGTTTACACTGAATCAGTCAGTTATCAGACGAATGGTAAGAACCATATTTCTATACAGAGATAAAAAGTATGCTGAATACAAAACATGCAATCATCCTATCGGCTTAATTGTGAATCGACACCGACTCAAATGAACATTATTCTTTTCTTCGAGGGCGGCATGCTTAAAGCTATTGGTCAATCTAAACTCTTTCTAGCCAGGAATATTTCCCTGTGGGTATAAATCTGCATCGCCATAATTTTGCTGCCCTAATAATACTTGGTCTTATACAGACTGCCCTGGCGATGCCCATTGCGGCCAACGAATTTGAGATTGAATTTGAACAGTTAAACGAAATCACCCCTCCATCTGGGTTTAAAATCGATCGCGCCAACATCGACCGTTACACTGCGATCGTTGATGCAGAACTCGCGGATTTCATCCGCGAAGGTTGGCTCACTTTGACAGTCGGCGAATTGACTTCTTTCAGACCCCACGCAGCATATATAACAGCAACGGCGCAGCATGGGGGCAGCACTAAATTAGATGCCCCGGGCATTCTAGTCGACTACAACGGAGGTCGACCGTTCCCACGGGCACCTGAATTTAATGACAGTCGTGCGGGCGAAAAAATCGCGTGGAATATGCGAGTCATGTACAACGGCGACAGTGGTAGAATCCCGGAATTACACCTGCAATACCGGGATTTAGATGGTGAAAGCGTCAACCGGTCATTGGTCTTTGAGGCTAAATTGTTGCGCTTCATGTATCGACATGTCGTACCTCCGGTTCCTTCAATCAACAAGAATCTGCAAAATGCACTTGGCGCCTTCTACATGCGCGCACTATCTGCTGGCGATCTCACCGGTGCCGAAGTCCTAGCATTCTTTAATCGCGATGACAGTGCCGCAATAAAAGGATGGGTCTACATTCCACAACTGAGACGTAGCCAGAGCCTTGCGTCGTTCCCACCGCGCGAAACAATGTTTGGAAGCGATATTCTTCCAGACGATTTCCTCGGCTATAGCGGTCGTATCGTCGATATGGATTGGAAGTATATTGGTTCAACTTACGTTCTCCTTCCAATGTATCGCCACGATCAGGTAACGGTAACCGAAACTAAATTGGCAAAATGGGACTATCGGTTCGTGCACTTCGCCGGCAAAGGATCCTGCTTTCCAAGTATCACTTGGCAACTTCGGCATGCACATATTGTCGAAGGTACGCCATTGGTCGACGACTACCCCGTTTCAAAACGATACATGTACGTAGATGCCCAGACCTACTATCCGGCGCTTGTAAGAATCTATGACGAATCCGGCCACTTTTGGAAACTGACGATTAATGGCGTAGCGCATCCAAACTCTCATGTTCGTGAAAATCATGAAACAGGGGCTCCAATAATCGATTGCGCCTCGACCGTCGACATCATCAACAAGCGCTGCACTACCGTCCAACTCCTTTCCATGATTAATGTCGAAGGCATTACAGTAAAGGATTTCAATCCTTCAAATCTTGGAGGTGGGCGCCGAGGTCGGCGGTAATAGGTTGAACCAACCACTCCTAGCCTGTGACTGTCATTATGAAACCGATCCTGATCGTTCTTGAGATTGAATTGTGAAATACAGCTTACACATACAAACTCGAATTGGTGATTGGCCGATTGTGAAGGAACTCGAAGAACTTGGGTACGATGCGTGCTGGTTCCCTGACACTCAAATGATGTGGTCCGATTGTTATTCGACGATGGCCGCGGCAGCACTTAATACATCTAGAATCAGGCTCGGTACAGGCGTCGCAATCCCTGGAACCCGGATTGCACCGACCACTGCACATTCGATTGCTTCAATCAACGTACTTGCACCTGGCCGCGTGTTTCTTGGAATCGGTACCGGACACACCGCAATGAGAGTTATGGGCCAAGACCCCATGCCAATAAGAGAGTTTCAGGAATATTTGCGTGTCGTACGCACGATGCTTAACGGTGAAGAAGTAGACTACGAATACCGTGGTAAAACAACTGCACTAAAGTGGCAGGAGCATGCAGATGGATTCCGCAACATCGAAAACCGAATACCGATATACGTCGCTGGGAATGGACCGCTCGCGCTCAAAGCCGCTGGGCGTTACGGCGACGGACTAATATCGATCTTCAACGAACAAAAGGATGTACTCCAATTCAATTTGGGTAAAGTACGGGAAGGAGCAAAAATAGCGCACCGTGCAATGGAAAACTTTCATACGACCACCCTCACTACGGCGGTGATACTCCGCCCCAGCGAGAAATTGACCGACGACCGTGTTATCGAGACTGCAGGGTCATGGGTCGCCGTTGCTATCCATTTTGTATATGAGATATGGCGCTACACGAAAGATGATAGCATCGTGCCTGATTATATGAAAAATGTGTGGGAGGAATACGTTGACCACGTTCGAAACTTTAAAATACCGCAAGAAAAAGCACACCAGGTATTACACGAAGGACACTGCAGCTATTACCCCCCCGATGAGCGCAAGTTTATAACCCCAGAATTGATCCAGGGAGCATGCATGGTTGGGGGTCCATCTGAAATTGCTGAACAAATTAGACAGGCAGAGAAACTCGGACTCAACGAGGTCAGTCTACTACCCCCACTAGCCCATATTCGGGAGGTCGCAAAAGACTTCGCCGAGCAAGTCGTTCCGTTGGTCTGAACCGAGCAGAAAAAACCTAGAGCGAAACAATCGCAGGGTACGCCACCAAAGCATTGTCGCGTAAGCTAACGCCGACCGCTACACTTCACTCAGAATCACCGCATTTCTTATTTAGCTTTCCCGCTCACTAAAATTAGCGGACTGGTGCGGCATATTCACGTTGGAGACAAGACCGAACTGCAGTCTCGCCACCCGCCGCCCATGATTTGCACCGATCCCATTCAATCCGAATCATAGTAGATTCGTTAGACAGTATTGGAACTTCAGAGTACTGCGCATATTTCTGAGAAAGTAAGTGGATCGCCTCCTGCCACTCCCAGTGTGAACTCTGGAATGACTCCGCGCGGCCATACAATTTAAGCCAAAAAAGCTGCCTCCAGTCATCTGAATAATGGTCTATAAGAACACACACCTCCGGATGTTTATCAATCCAGTCAAGTCTGTTTAGGCGTTCGCGTTTTTTCGGTTTGCCATCAATTGGCGACCATAGCGCTTTTCCTATTCGTATAAAAACGAAAGGCAGCACTTGCGGCATTCCAGATTCGTCTCTCTGTCCAAGCCGAGCGACTGGAACGACATCAATAATTCGTTCGACTAGGCTTTCTTCAAACACCATACTGAGAAATCGTACTCAAGACACCACAACGTGTTCTTTAGTGATGACAAATTCGAGCGGAACAGAAACAAAATTATCTTCATCCGCACGCGTGCGAGCGTAAGCCTCAGTAACTGCCGCGGCCCGCATGGCATCGGTATCTGAAAACCAGGTGAGCGCCACACCATCAAGCACCGGGACGCCACCGTTGGCATACGCACTTATTCGCGTGTGGCTTTGGACATAACGTTGTATTTGCCCTATCGAGACTGCTAGGGGACCATGCACATCAACCCAATAGCGATGAAATTGTTCAGGTTCCATTGTCGCTTTTCTTGCCACCAGCTCAATATTTTTAACTCCATCTAACGGCACTGTGCCATTTTTAATCACAACATCTTCCGTAACGATTTCTTTGTACGATGACAAATCCATAAATTTTGCGTGATCGGCGCGCACATCATTCAGGCTTAGGCTATTTGCTAGGGCCCTCAATGCATCGCTATTATCGAAAGTCAGTTCCGCCACACCATCACATGCTGGAGTACGATTGCGATAACCAGAAATCAGCGTGTGTGATTGCACGTAACGCCGAATTCCCGGCATACGACAAACGATTTCGGCATGTTGGTTACGCCAATAACTTTGAAATTCATCTACTGACATACCTTTTTTCCTTCGAAACACGCTTATTACTTTTATCATGCCATTTCCCTTGCGAGTTCGTCGCGAAATTTTGGGTGTGCAATCGCTATTAACTCTTCCGCCCTCTGGAACAAATCCTTGCCACGCATTCGAGCGATGCCATACTCAGTAACAACGTAATCTGTACAGTATCTGGGTGTCGTCACCACTGTACCGGCAGAAAATTGGCGAACTATCTTCGATCGTTTTCCATTACTCGTTACAGAAGGCATTGCGAGCACAGAAATACCTCCTAATGACAGATTAGCCGCCTCTATATAATCAAGGCTACCTCCGACTCCGCTAATCTGAACGCCGTCTATTATCTCTCCATTACTTTGGCCCTGTAGGTCAATTTCAAGCGCGGAATTAATCGAAGTAAATTTTGGCAGCTTGGCGACAACAGAAAGGTCGTGAGTCACGCTGGTCGGCGCCATTTCGATCATTGAATTTTCATGACAGAAATCATAAAACGATTTCGTCCCTGCTAACTCACCGACAACAACTCGGGGGATACTTGAAGATCTCTCAAGCAGGTCTTGTAACCCGCTGGTTAGCAACCCTGACCAAATATTAATCCCAGTGACCTCCGGTAAACGCTGCATGATACAGTCGGGAATTGAACCAATTCCAAGCTGAATCCAAGCACCATCCGGCACCAGAGACATTACATGCTCAACAATCTTCGCATCTACGGGCTGGGGATCTGCCATCGTATATTCCCAGATGGGCTCATCAGCCTCGTAGGCTAGATCGATTTCCTTTAGGTCGATCCGGCTGTCGCCATGTGTGACCGGCATATTCGAATTCATTTCTGCAATAACCAGATCGGCACTGCGAATAAAATCACGATTGGCACCAACCGAAATACCAAGACTAACGAATCCGTCAGACTGCGGACACGATGTTTGTACGACCACTACGTTTGGTTTTATTTCACCATTGACACAAACCACGTGGTGTAGATCCGACAACCGGATCGGCACAAACCCGACTTTTTTCGGGTCGGGTTTAATCAAAAGCTCTCGAACCCTTGGAGATGCTTGCCATGTGAGGTAGCGCGTATTACTGCCAAGACCTTGTTCAAGATAAGAGTACGGACTAAACGAAAACCCAGAACATAAGGTAAGATCATGAAATATATTGATATTATTGACCAACGCCTTGTATAACGCAGAAGCGCGAGCGCAGCCGCCAGGCATAATTGCGATACTATGGTCGGGAATCGCTTCAACTGCTTGTTTAGGTGTGACTAGCTTCATATTACGTCGTCTAAAAATGATTTATCCTGATTCTAAATACAGTATCGTCAAGGATGTTCTAGTCCAATTGCTAGCACCAATGCGCTATTCGACACTGACTCACACTAAAACTACTCGAGCAAATGCATGCCACCGAAACTTGCATAATCGCACCCCCAATCCGATTCGCCAAATCTCTAGGTACATTATCTGGTTTTGTATGTTTTTTCTCCAAACCGCGATCGCAACTGCCGACCCAGCACCAATCACTGGAATTTGGGAACTCGATCCAAAAGTAAGTGGAGATCCGACAAAAGAACTTAAGGGAATTCGAGTTGTAA
>CAYFFH010000094.1:0-9652 GCA_964342175.1 uncultured Enterobacteriaceae bacterium
AATCGGACATACGGCTGTCGATTTTTGGCGTGTAACAGATCGTCCCTCGAACGTTAATTGGATCCATACAGTGGATGCGAGCGGATTCTATGATTTGTTGTTCGAAGGTTTAAGTCTGTTTAGTGACTCGTGAAAATATTAACGCGACAGCGGCTACCTGCGCGATTAACTCATTTGTTTGGTATGTAAACACGTCTAATAAATACTATTAAGGAATTGAGAGTGATGCTTAACGACTCGACGATGATGCTTTTCGCTGGGAACTCGAATCTCGACCTAGCACGCGCAGTGGCTAGTCATCTCCAGGTAAAACTCGGCAAGGCGACAGTCGGGAGGTTCAGTGATGGTGAGATCAATGTCGAAATCGAAGAAAATGTGAGAGGCCGCGATATATTTGTTTTGCAGTCTATCTGTCAACCGACAAACGATAATTTGCTTGAGATGCTGGTTTTGATCGATGCTTTGCGACGTGCGTCGGCGGCGTATATCACGGCTGTCGTACCCTATCTCGGATACGCGCGGCAAGACCGTAGACCCCGCTCTGCACGTGTCCCGATTACCGCGAAGGTGGTAGCGAATATGATTTCGAGCGTTGGTACTGATCGGGTGGTGACGCTAGACCTACATGCCGACCAGATCCAGGGTTTTTTTGATATGCCAATGGATAATATCTATGCCTCTCCGGTTTTGCTTGGTGACATCTGGAAGCACGAATATCCTGATCTCATTATAGTCTCTCCAGACGTGGGCGGCGTCGTTAGAGCACGCGCCGTAGCGAGCCACCTTGACAACGCCGACCTCGCTATCATAGACAAACGGCGACCTCGTGCGAATGAGGCCAAGGTGATGAATATCATCGGTGACGTTGGCGGGCGCAGTTGCGTAATCGTGGATGATATGGTCGATACAGCGGGAACGCTCTGCAAGGCAGCAGACGCCTTAAAGGAAAACGGTGCAAAACGTGTTGTAGCGTATTGTACGCATCCAGTGTTATCGGGGCCGGCTATTGACAACGTGTCGCAATCGAGTCTAGATGAGTTGGTGGTTACCGATACCATCCCACTCTCGGAGATGGGAGAGGCATGCAAGATTATCAGACAGTTAACGGTCGCCGAATTAATTGCCGAGAGTATTAACCGAATAGGTACTGGCCAGTCAGTCAGTTCGATGTTCATTGATTAGAAACCTCGTTTCCAACCCTAGTCGCGGATCAACGATCGTGTATACCTGTGGCGGTCGTTGTAGCCCGAATGGCGAAGGTGCCACAGCTTGCGTCACTTGTGCACAAACATTAATATTTATTCACCCGATTAATTAATAGCGCGTTGGGTTACACGGCAGATTACATTTATGGAGCTTACGCCGGTCTAGCCAGCGTTTGATGTGACAAATGTTCCGTCGATTTTCTGCAACTCCGATAAGAGGGGTGATCGTAGTATGCGCGCGAATTAGAGTGGACTAATATGAAGTTGGAAGGAACCGCAGACTTTCTCTACGAACCACAAGATGTGTGGACTGCGCTGCATGACGTCGACATCCTTGTAAAGACCATCCCCGGTTGTAGATCCATGGAGCCTGATGATGAAGGTGGTTATGTCGTGGCGGTCTCGCTTGGCGTGGCTGCAATCAAGGGCGATTATGAAGGGAAGGTCCGTGTTACAGATGTTAAGTTTCCGCATCACTACGTTCTCGATGGCGAGGGCGCGGGGACACCGGGCTATATCAACATGAAGGTAGATTGTTATTTGGATGCAGTAGCGGATGGCACATTAATGCGTTGGTCTTGTGACGCCGAAGTTGGTGGTTTGATTGCCGGTATCGGTGGACGCGTAATGACCGGGATCTCCAAATATATGGCGAAGCAGTTTTTCAAGGCTTTAAACGATGAGATGAAAAACCTGTTTGAAGAAAAGAAGATCAAATCAGCATAAGGTTAACCGATATGAAACCAGCTAATTTTGAGTATTTTAGAGCGACGAGTATCGATCACGCGTGTGAATTATTGAGTGTCCATGGCGACGATGCAAAGATCCTTGCCGGTGGGCAAAGTCTCATAGCAGCGATGAACTATCGTTTGGCACGACCGCAGGTTCTAATCGATATTAGTAATATCGACAATCCGAGCGAAATCACGGATGAAATTAATGGCATTCGAGTAAAGGCCACGACGACACAAGCGGTCGCTGAGCATGATCCTGTCGTTCGGGATCGTTTACCGATGTTAGTCGATGCGCTGGAGCACATCGCGCATTTTCAGATCCGCAACAAAGGTACCGTCGGTGGAAGCATCGTAAACGCAGATCCAGCTTCTGAATTGCCTGCCATGTCGCTACTACTGGACGCCGAATATGAAATACAAAGTGCGTCGAATAATCACGTCATGGCAGCTGAAGATTTTTTTATTACCTATATGACAACTGCACTGCAAAGTGATGAAGTTCTTGTATCGATTTTATTTAAGGAACCGCCGAAAAACTGCGGTTGGGCGCTACACGAAGTTGCCCGACGCGCTGGCGATTACGCCCTGGTTGGTAGTGCGGCAATTATCGCGCTTGATGATGATGGGAAATGCGCTTATGCGCGCGTGGTACTTTTCGGTGTTGCGTCGACCCCGGTGCGGGCTAAAGAAGTGGAGGAGCTATTAGTCGGGCAGATTTGTTCAGATGAATTATTTGAAGAGGCTGCAAAAAGGGTTAGCGAAGTCGTAGACGCGGAAAGCGACGTGCATGTTACTGATGAATATCGGGGCAACGTCGCCGAAGTACTAACGGTTAGATCCTTGGCAGATGCTCTAAGTCGAACGAAAACTGCCAGTTAAGGAGTTGAAAATGGTTGATAAACAAAAGATTCATCTTACTGTTAATGGAACTGCCTATGATAGGGAGATTGAACCACGAACACTCCTATCTGATTTCATTCGGCATCACCTCGATCTTACCGGTACGCACGTTGGTTGTGAACACGGTATTTGCGGGTCATGTACGATCTTAATGGATGGTCTACCTGTCCGTTCTTGCCTTACCTTCGCGCTGCAGGCGGAAGGCAAGGCGATTGAGACGATCGAATCGTTAGATACAAACGGCGAATTAAGCCCGCTGCAAAATGCTTTTTGGGAAAACCAAGGTCTTCAATGTGGTTTTTGTACACCAGGAATTCTGATGAGTATGAAAGCCTTCCTTGAAGATAATCCAAAACCGACACGCGATGAGATTCGAGAAGGTTTATCGGGTAATTTGTGCCGCTGTACCGGTTACCACGATATTGTTGACTCAGTCGTGGCGGCAGCCGAGGCCGCACTATCTTCTGGCACAGCAAAGGCTTAGGTGAGGGTTACTGCGATGAAAAAACCAATTGAAATAGCTGGCGTAACTAAGCACATCGGTGTGCCCCGTAAGCGTAGTGAGGACCCGCAAATTCTGATGGGTCAGGCAAAGTATGTTGATGATATAAAATTGCCGGGTACCCTAGAAGTCGCTTTTTTTCGCAGCACGCATGCCCACGCGCGGATCAAGAAATTGAAGCTTGATGGGGCTAAGAAGCACCCGGACTGCATACATATCTTTACTAACGAGGAGTTTAGTGCTGGGGCGACGACATTCTTTCCGAACACCCGCGGTACCTTACATCCTGTATTAATGCCGTTTTTTGCACATGGCAAAGTACGTTTCGTGGGGGAGATCATCGCAGCGGTGGTGGCTCCGAGTCGTTATATTGCCGAAGATATTGTCGATTTGATTGAAGTTGAATATGCAACTTTGCCAGCATACAACGACGTAGAAGACGCGATGCAACCGGATGCTGTTCTGATTCATGAAGATCTCGAAAGCAACGTGTATTACGCCGATTCGTTCAGTAACGGCGATGTCGACAAGGCCTTTTCTGAAGCTGACCTGGTCGTAAGTGAAAAAATTACAACCGGTCGAACTTCGGCCGCACCGATGGAAACGCGTGGCGTAATGGCTACTTGGGGTTGGGACGATACGCTGACTGTGTGGTCGTCGACGCAGATGCCATATCCTTTGCGTACATCAATTGCAGTAAATTTGGGAATCTCTGAGCAGACAATCAGAGTGGTCGCGCCGACTGTCGGCGGTGGGTTTGGACAAAAGGCACACTTCTTCCCAGAAGAATTTATCCTGCCGTGGATCGCAAAAGAGATCAAGCAACCGGTAAAGTGGATCGAGGATCGACGTGAACACTTGCTGAGTGCGTCACACGCGAAGCAATGTACCATCTACATGAATATCGCTTTCATGAAGGATGGCACGATGGTTGGGATGAAGATTAAGAATATCGGAGATTCTGGTGCCTATTCACAGTATCCTTGGTCAGGTCTTATAGAGTCTGTGGCAGCAAATAATGGGGCCCCGGGCGCGTTCACAGTGCCAAATATCAGTTTCGAGACGGTCGTCTGTTTAACTAATAAAATGTCTACAGGGGCTTACCGTGGAGTTGGCTGGTCGGCCGGCTGCTACGCGCGAGAAATGGTGATGACCAAGGCGGCAAGGTTGCTAGATTTGGACATTATCGAAATTTACCGGAAGAATTTTATTCGCCACGATGAATTTCCATATACCACGTCAACTAATCAAACTTACGACAGCGGCGATTATCACAAAGTGTTGGAAAAGTGCATGGAAATGTCGGACTACGAGGATACTAAGAAGCAACCGCGCAGCACTAAAGATGGAAAACTAAGGGGTGTCGGAATTGCGTTTTTCGTTGAGCAGACTAACTGGGGTAGTAGATCGGCGGAAGAGAGTGGTTTTCCTGCGACCTTGCATGACACGACTACAGTAGAAATGGACCCAACCGGAAAAGTTACTGTCAGAAGTGGACAATTTAGCCATGGCCAGGGGCTTAAAACGACGTTGGCCCAAGTGGCGGCGGAAACCCTTGGTGTGCCGTTCGATGATGTTGTCGTCCTCGACGGCGATACGGCAACAGGGGCATATGGGATGGGAACGTTTGCCAGCAGAAGTGCGGTTATCGGAGGTGGATCGGTGATTCGAGCCGCAACCGATGTTCGTAATAAGCTACTTACCATTGCTGCTCACGTAATGGAGGCGAACGCGGCTGACTTGGAAATTGACGAAGGAAAGATTTATGTCAAGGGGTCTCCTGATCGCAGCATGACTGTCGCCGAAATCGCCTATATTACCTACTACGACCGTTTTACTCGCCCCGATGAGGACGAGGTGGAACCGACTTTGACCGCAACCCGGCACTATGACCCGCCGGCTGCCTACGCCAATGGTTCGCATGCAATTCACATCGAACTAGACCCGCAGACAGGGAAGGTCGATATCAAGCGGATTGTTGCAGTAGAAGACTGCGGCAATATGATCAACCCAAAAGTGGTCGACGGTCAGATGCGTGGGGGTGCGTCTCAGGGTCTTGGTATGGGTTTGTTGGAATCTCTGGATTACGACGAAAGTGGTCAGCTCAAGAACGCATCTTTTATGGATTTTATGATTCCGAACGCGACCACACTGCCGGATATCGAATGCGCCCACATCGTTACGCCCTCTCCCTACACTGAGGGTGGGTTTAAAGGCGCCGGTGAAGCCGCGATGTTGTCAGTGCATATAGCATTGTCAAATGCACTCGTGGACGCATTGTCCGAGTACGACGGGCCACTGGTACCCATGGTTACCCCCATTGGGCCACAACAAGTAATGGACTTGATCAACAATACTAATCAACCGCAGGCTCGATAAAGCGAGCGTAATATGATCCCTTCAGATCCCTATGCAGGCATATTTTTGTGGATGGTCTAAACGACGACACAATCGCAGAGCTCAGACGAAACGGCTATGTTGCAGATCCGGAGATTGCGACCGCCTTATATTTGGCGGAGGAACTTGATAAGCCCATTTTGATTGAGGGCGAGGCTGGTGTTGGCAAGACCGAGATTGCACACGTTCTCGCTAGGATGAAAAACACCAAGCTCGTTCGTCTACAATGCTATGAAGGTTTGGACTTTAATTCAGCCTTGTACGAATGGAATTATCAGAAACAGATATTAAGCGTGCGTCTGCATGAATTGCGAAATAATACTGATGTAGGAATCGGCGATTTCTACAGTGAGGAATACCTGTCTTATCGACCAATTTCCAAGGCTTTGATGGCCGATCAACGCGTAGTGCTTTTGATTGATGAGATTGATCGTGCGGATGAGGAATTTGAAGCGCTCTTGCTCGAAACACTAGCGGAATATCAGCTAACGATCCCGGAGTTAGGGTCCGTTAAGGCTAAATTTAAACCGTACATTGTCTTAACCTCGAATCGGACTCGCGAGTTGTCCGATGCATTGCGTCGCCGATGCCTTTACTTATGGATGGACTACCCAAGTTACGCTAAGGAATTAGAAGTCATTCAGCTTAAAGTACCCGATCTTGACGCAGAGCTGGCCGCGAAGGCGACAAATTTCGTCCAAGGTTTGCGTCAGCAAGATCTGAATAAAGTGCCGGGGTTATCAGAAGCGGTCGATTGGACTAGAGCGCTGCAAGCGACAGGAGCTAAGATCGTGGACCGCAAGGCAGTCGAAAATACCGTCGGATGCCTATTAAAGGATCGACGCGATATCGCAAAACTAAAGAGCGAGACTCTAGATCCTTTGCTTGAGAAGGTTGGTAATCAGCCACTCTGATGGCGAACGCATTTGATTCGGTCGAGACCACGATCGACTTTTCTCTCCGACTATATAGATTGCTGCGACAAAACGGCGTTCAGCTTGGTACTTTTCAAACAATTGCCTGTACCCGGGCTATCCTCTCACTGAGAGCCGTTGATCACGGAAATTTGATGCGGATCTACCGAATAACACTAATCAATCGCAAAGAGAATTTGTTTCATTTGGAGCAATTATTTGCACTGCTATTAAAATCCTATCTGTCCTCAGCAGTAGACCTCAAAGACGAATTAGAAGAGCATGAAGAAAACAAGGCCCTGACTGTTAAACGGCGGGAGGGTACGGACGAATCGTCCGGGGATGATGAAGAGGAAAAGGATTTAGCCGAAATAGAGGGTTATTCTGTTGCCGAGGTAGATCATCACAAAGATTTTCGCTACATGCCTAAAGAAGAATACCCTGCGATTCTTGAAGTGTTGGCACAGATCGCGAAGAAGTATGTTTCGGTCGCCCGACGAAAAACAAAAAATTCAAAACGCAGTGGCATTATTGATCTACGTTCTAGCGTGCGTGATAGTGCCAAGTTCGATGGTGAAGTCGTTAATTGGCACTACAAGAAGAAGTTACTTACGCATACACGTTTAGTAATCGTGGTTGATGTTAGTGGATCGATGGAGGTGTACAGCAAATTTCTATTGAATTTTATATATTTTCTTAACCAGAATCGACATTTCGATGTTGATGTATTTGTATTTAGTACGACCTTACAGCCTTTGACCGAACACTTTCGATTGAAGAATTTTCAAGCAATGTTAGATGCGGTGTCAATGCATTTTTCAGGTTGGTCGGGTGGTACTAAGATTGGCGCGGCACTAGCGGATCTAATTGATTCGTATGGTTCGATTATCACCGCAAAATCGGTTGTTGTTATTATGAGTGATGGCTGGGATACGGGCGAGGTTGACACACTGGATCGTGCGATGGCTAAAATTTCTAATCGAGCGAAATCGCTAGTCTGGATAAATCCACTAAAAGGTTATGCTGACTATGAGCCCCTTGCGTTGGGGATGGCGACGGCACGTCCTTATTGTAATGAGTTTATAAGCGGTCATAGTATTGAGAGCTTGCGCAAATTTACGCGCTTGTTTAGCGTATGACCTAGTACCGAACACATGGAGAAATTCCTGTTCTAGATTCTAGCGGATGTCGCAGCCGTCTAACTCTCCGCCCTGTCGCCACTCTTTTAGTATTTCAAAAAACCGCAAAGGACCTGCGCCATAAGCAAACGAAAAAAAACCATTTGGGTTCCCACTCTTACCCTCGTTGTTATAATAGCCTGGGGTACATTCGGCGCGGAACTGTTCCCCCATCTTGGCCTTACTATTCATTTCGGAAACCCATCCTGCTTCACCTTCTATGGTTGCTTCGACTGTGGTTTTTCCTCGTGCTTTCACTTGGCTGAGGATATACGCAACGTGGCGAGCTTGCTCATTTAATGATTGTGGCACGTTGACCGTAACTGCGCTTTGGGTAAAACCAAGAAAAAAACAGTTTGGAAAGCCGTTAGTTTGTAACCCATGAAGAGTGCGCAATCCTTGTTTCCATTTCTGGCTCAAAACCTGTCTGCCTCTACCGACGATGTCGAAACCTGCACGCCGCGTATAGGTGGTACCGACTTCAAAGCCCGTGGCAAAAATCAAACAATCGACGGTGTATTCATTGCCGTTAACGACAACACCATTTTCAGTGAGCCGCTCGACACCTCTACCATTCGAATCGACAAGCTCAACGTTCGAACGATTAAAAGTCGGGAGGTATTCATCGTGAAAACAAGGCCGTTTACAGAACTGCCGATACCAGGGCTTTAACTTTTCCGCTATCTCAGGGTCATCCACTATTGATTCAGCACGGGCACGTATGGAGTTCATTTTTTTATAGTCGGCGATCTCCAATAGAAGCGCCTTCTCGCTTGCGGTAAGTCTCCGGCCGAGTCTACGCGATGCCGTTTTCGCGGCTACACCGGTCAAATTGCGGAAGATGTCTGTCCAACCGTCTGACACTAGGTCTTCTTCCTGATCGCCGCCACTTACCAGAATATTGAAGTTGGATGTGCGTCTCTCCTGCCATCCGGGCGTAAGAGATTCAGCCCAGACAGGGTCGGTTTCACGATTATTGCGTACATCAATCGACGAGGGTGTGCGTTGGAATACATAAAGTTGTTTTGCTGCAGCACCAAGGTGTGGGATGCATTGAACTGCGGTCGCGCCAGTACCGATAATGCCGACTGTTTTGTCCGTTAACTGGTCGAGATCCCCATCACTGTTCCCGCCCGTGTAGGCGTAATCCCAACGGCTGGTATGGAAGGTATGGCCTTTGAACGAATCAATCCCTGAAATGCCAGGTAGCTTTGGCCGGCTTAAGGGACCATTTGCAAGCGTCACGTAGCGCGCATGCATGCGGTCGCCCCGGTTCGTTTCAATAATCCAATTTCCGATCGAATCGTCCCACTCCATGGAGGTTACTGTGGTTTGTAAAAGCGAATTATCATATAAGTTGTAATGCCGAGCGATGTTTTGCGCGTATCCCATTATCTCTGGCGCATACGAGTATTTGTGCTTTGGGATGTAGTTCAACTCTTCCAGCATTGGCATATAGCAATACGACTCAACGTCGCACATTGCACCTGGGTAACGGTTCCAGTACCAAGTACCACCAAAATCACCGCCTTGTTCGATAACACGAATATCATCGAAACCCGCTTCTCGTAGACGCCCGCCCATTATTAGGCCGCCAAAGCCGCCGCCGATAATGGCGCACTCAACTTCATCGAAAAGCGGTGCTCGTTCAGTTATGTCGACATAGGGGTCGTCGACATAGTTGGAATAGTCTCCCGTGACCTCAATGTACTGGTCGTTCGCGTCCTCCCGAAGTCGTTTATCACGTTCGAGCAGGTATTTTTCTTTTAGTGCTTCAGGGTTGAAATCATCCTCCCCGATCGTTTCACGGAGGATGTCGGCA
>CAYFFH010000095.1:0-9621 GCA_964342175.1 uncultured Enterobacteriaceae bacterium
AAATGATGAACCTAGGTCGCTTGACGATTTGTTTGGACGGAAGGAATAGGGCGATATTGGTTATACCGTAAACTGTGTCTTAAGCGAATTGGTGCGCAAAAAGGTTTGTACTGAGTGAATGTAGTTTAGAAAAATAACGAGAACCTTATAATTCACATTCTTTGTATGATGAGCGTGTGCGGTCTCGTACTGGCGGATTACACGTCGAGTCACCGATATCGCCAACGATAAAAGACGACAGTTGAGTTGCCATGGCGTTACAGGCGGTTGCCTTAACCCGAGCGAGCAACGGTACCGGAATTATTACCGCGGGCACGAAAGATGTGCCTGCGGTTTCTGTATTGATCTTCCCCGCGATTTTAATATTACTGAGATCCCAGATTGCGGCTTCGTAGTTTGCTTCATCGTCCCATGTTTTGAAGCCAAGGCAGCCACCACCGCCTGGGCCGACCACACAAGTTACCGAACCTGCGCGATCGGTTGTCTTAGTAAAACCGTCGATCCAAACAAAATAGCGAACCCGAAGTTCGTTAAACTTTGCCGCGACCATAGGGTTTTTCACTAACTCATCCAAATTGGCTACATCCATCGGGGCGGTGCTGATCTCAAACCAAGGGTAGAGAGCATCGACGAATTCTGCTTCGGGTATCACATTAAGATGAGACGACGAGCTGTCTAGAGTCCTTCCCACGCATTGAATAAAATCGTGCTCAGTGTCTTTCTCCATGTCGTGGCGTCGGCCAAGCACCACAATCGTGTCATTCTCCGCGAACGTTGTATTAGTGACGCGATACTCGTCAACTGTCGTCGTCGTTCGGCAGCCGCTAAGAAAATGGGCGAGCGCAAAGATTACCAACGTCGATGGCGTTAAGCGAGCCCATGGATGATTAGACTCTATGTGTTTCATTACTGTTTGTGTAACAGGGATCTAATGACTGCTTGTTTGTGAATTCCAGTCGATATTTTTGCCCCAGCATCTCGCAATGCCAACGAGATGGCATCGTTCAAACCCGAGGAGCGACTCGAGAAATTTTTTTTATCTGCCTTTCCGTAGGTCACGATATCCCAAATTTCGATAGGTGTTCCAGCTGCGGTAAGCAAGGTAATCTCGTAGCTAATCCAAGCTTCGTAAAAATCGAAGAAGGTCTCTGACGGTGTCCCCAATTGCATTTCCTTAATTTTAGGCACGACTATTAGGTCAGCCGACACAGGACTATCGGCGTCTGGAAGTTGAGTCAGTGAGATTACGGTGTTGAATGTTGACGTCCAAACTCGCTCAAACATCGCAATCTGGGAACTACCAGTCGCTATCGTCCAGTTTGAACGCTCTTCGCTGTTCTCGCGGTAACTGTGCGTGCGGAGTGAGTCGTGGTAGTAAACCGCCACCGTCAACGGTAAGCTCTCGATGAGCGCAGCCGGGACGGTGTTGTCTACTTGTATTGTCAAGCTCCGACTACAACCCCCTGCTAGTAGCATGAGCATTGCGACCGTGGTTCTGTCTAATCTTGTGAGGGTGATGCGGGACGTCATGGCCCATGTTCTGACATTAGCGGAACTGATTTAGACCGACGAAAGTTCCACCGTTGCGTCGCGTTAATTCTCGCATTAACGATGCAAACCTCATCCCTGTGATCTGTAGGTGGGGTGGGTTCGCTGCTTGGACTGGAAAGCCGATAGCATGGATACGAACCCGCGGATTCCCCGACGCGTCTGTCCGGTTAAGCTTGCCGACAAAATCCACGACCTCATGAATAGACCTGCCCGTAAATTCATCGCCATATACAAATAGGCTTATTTTTTTGTCCGGCGCGTAGAACGTTCGGATAGCCGCCATGATGCCTTCGACCGGGCTACTATTGCTAAATGCATTCCAAGTCAGAAGACGATCGATAACAACTCGACGTCGAGCGGGCGTATCTGGAATCCATTGGCCGCTATAACTAGTAAACATATAGCTGCCCATATCATTTAGGATCTGTATGCCTTTTACTCGGGGATAGACTTCCAGTGTTTGTACAATTTGATCTACTACTTTAGGCCATGCGTAACGAAACATGCTACCGGAGGTGTCGATTATAAAAATAATGTACTCGCTATCTACTGGGATCCCTCCGATCAAATCATTACGATTCTTCTTGCGATCTCGCTGTGCATATAGACGTCGCATTTCTTCCGTTAATTCTTGTTGAGCAGTTTTAAGTTTACCTGCGGTTATTGCATTCCTTGTTGCTCGACCAATTTTGTCTTTTTCGTTGGCGCGAAGTACAGTCAGCGCGTGCCGCATTTTATCGTTTTCGGTCTCCCGATCTGCCAACTGAGTTTGTATCGAAGCTTGATCTTTTTCCGCTGCTTTGGCATCGCGACGTAGATTGAACAAATCTCTCTGCATATTAGATATTTGTGCAGCTCGAGGATCTTCAATGTCCTCTGCGGGAGGATCATCAAATTTTGCGATCATCAGCAACAATATGATCGCACCGAAACCGCATGTGATGACGTCAAGGAACGCGATACTGATAGGTTCATTATCGCGGCGACGGATACTCATGGCCAATCTTTCGCCGGAGTCAGGAACGCGCCACGTGTTTGTAGGGCAACTTGCCAATAAGCCCACGCAGCAATTGGATCCCCTTCCATTGGAAGCAATATCGTATTGATTGGAATGCTACGTGGCAGCTGACTCATTGCGTCTTCAAACAAATCTACGCGTTGCTGTCCGGTCACGGTTGTACCCCGAGGTGGCGCTAAGCCTTGAGTTGGTAGCCCATCGGTAATTAGATAGATATTATCCGGTTTTGGTGATAGGCGGTTAATTGCAGCGAGCGCCGTTGCCAAACTCGAACCTCCACTCGGTATAACGCGCTTCATTTTATCAATCGCGCGATTTAGCTGGTCGAATTCACCTACCTGCAACCATTTCCACTTAGTCTCAGGGAGAACCGGTGCTACCGAAGTGTTGTAAGTAAATATTTGGTATGCGCTATCGTGAGGAAAGCGGGCGCTGATCCAATCTACTGTCGCGAGCGCTTGCTGCCATTTCCAGGAGCGTCGCTTCGCTGCATCATCCATATTTCGTCGACGGATGATATTGACGATCGTGTCATCCAACATGCTTGCCGACGCGTCAAGCAATATCAGGATACGCTGTCCACCCAGCTTGAGGCCAGTAAGATATTCTCGGTTACCTTCACCGGTAAATGTCCTGATCTGATCAGACTGAGCTTTTATCTGTGCAGACACAGTCTTTTTTTTCTGTTCAAGCCGTTTAACATCAGATTTCATTTTGTCAATTTCTCGATTGCTAATCGAAGTGACAATGGCCTTGCTTGCTGCTCTAACTTTTGCAAGTTGTTTGCGAATCAGTTTGGCCTCCCCCTGCGCGGTTGTTAGTTCCGCATCCAAGGTCGAAGCCTGGCTTTTTGCGGATGCCGTCTTGGCTTGCGCCTCACCGATGTCTTCGTCTAACATCTCGATTTCTCGATTTAGATCGTAAGTAGGCATGACATCTTTCACATCGGTGTTGTGCTTAATGATCAGAAAAAGTAGTACCACTGCGCCTAGCCCGCACGACATTATGTCCAAAAAGGAAAGGCTAAAAGCGGAAAAGCCGCGGCGGCTATTACGCATTAGCGGACGGTACGACGGTGATTGGCAAATAGATACAAGGAGAGCCTTCGACCGTGATTTCATCGCCTAGCCGAAGCGGGGCATCGCTCCCAACCGCTTGGCCATTGAGCCGCAGACGTGCATCATTCTGTGTCACCAGGCGAGTTACTGTGCCATTGCGGGTGACGTGCGCGACCACACAATCACTAGAGGTGCGTAAAGCCTCCCCCGTTTTAGAGAGGAAAAGCGGCGTTGTAGTAATTTCGTAGGCATTAATGCCCGACAGTACGTGTGTCGGTGTATTATCGGGTCGGGTAGATTTTGGCGGTACCGTTTTTGTAACACTGGTCTCGACAGCAATTGTCGGTGAGCTGGAAGCTTCCAGTTTGATGAGCAGACCAACACCTTGTTTTTTGTCGTTGAGCTGTCTTGTAAGTTGTGCGCAACCATCGAATACGGCGGTCTCAGTTAACACAAATTGGTTTGCACGCGACTCTAAAAACCCAGGCATTGTCGCTAAGCGACTCCCAATCAAACAGCGGTCATTCCTTGTGATTCGATTATGTATGTCAAGATACGTTTGCTCTGCAACTGATATGAGGTCGCTTTTCGAAATGCGTGCGTCAAAACGCGACCCGCGAAACTCGATATGCACCTTGAGTTCGCGGCGTGATTGCAAGAGCGTGAGCCATTTTGGCATTTCGTTATATAGTAGCTGCTCTGTGTTTGCTTGATGTAATGGATCGAACCGTGATTGAGTCAAAAATTGATCGGATACCAAGGTAACGAAGCGTGTCATGAGATTGTCGAAGCCCGCCCCATCCACAGTCTCGACATTGGTTCGGGTTACGTTATCGTCAATCATAAGTTCCGTAATGACAGCCCGATGACGTTGTATTTCTATGTGATAGAACATGCCCGGCGCGACGCAGACTGCCGCAGCGACCGCCGAATCGACAAAGGCCCGCACATCAATCTTACACGCTTCGGCGATCCCAAGGAGGAGCGCTAACTGCGCCTTGGAATACCCGCCAGGGATGGCAAATACCATTGACGCGGGCGAACCAGCAGCCCGGTGCGAATGCTTTAGGTGTTTGAAGGCGAGATCAGCGTGGTGACGTGCCTCACGCGATGATCTGGGCAGCCCAGACTGGTCTAACTGATACCAAAATCGATTGTGATGATCACGCGGGTGCAAGTAGGCTTCCCGGCAGGCGGCATCTCCAATTTTAATTTCAGCGCCTTGTACAATCGCGCCCGCAGGGCTCCGCACAACAATATTTCCATCTTGTGCGACTCTCAATTCTTGGTCGTTTAATTCGATTACGGCGACGCCCATGATCTATCTCAACGCCAGTTGGCGTAATAAATTGACATCAACATATGATTGCGTATCAAGCACCAGGCGCTCTTGGAGCAGTTGTAGTTGGTGCATGAGGAACATTATGAAAAGGCTAATAACTAGCGCGATGAATGTTGAATTGAATGCTACCCCGAGGCTGGTCGTAACACCGACGATATCGCCTTCAACCGCACGATGGGCTTGCCCCAAGGCCTGACCGATACCGCGAACGGTGCCAATAAATCCGATCGAGGGGATCGCCCAAATAATGTATCTGATCATCGCGAGTTCAGAATCTAGCCGATCGGCTTGCGTTTCACACACGTCTTTTACCGTCGTGGCAACATCTTGAATACTTTGCGTAGATCCAAATCGTTGTAACGCCGCTAGTAGTGACCGCGGTACTAGAAATTCTCGTTCGGAGAGCGGTAGCGCTTGGATGGCACGAGAGAATTTTCGGGTATCCTCGGGTAGGATCCGCGTACCAATTTCAACATCTAGCAGCGATCGTTTGAGGTACTGTCGTTCTCTTATGCTTTGGCGCGCTTTAAACCCAATGATGGCAGTCGCCCAAAAGGCGAGAATAAAGCATGCTTCTTGTTCGTAATCCTTAATCACAGCATAACCGGAACGACTTATCTCTGTTACTTCACCTGCTGATTGCAGTTCTAGTTGTTCGAGGTATTCCGTTTGTGCATTTGGTCGAACGACTGTGATGTAAAATGCATGTACAACTATGATGGATACCATCAATGCAATAATCTGAAAATAGAACTCAAAGAATGGGCTATGTCTCATAATTGTAATATCCGATGCTAGATGTCGACCGGGAATGGAACTGGAAAATCTTCAGATATTTCTTCGCTAGGCGTGAACGTGTCAGCTGGTAGTGAACGACGAGTGTATTCTGGTTTCTCGTCTTGAATATCTGGGTTTTGGTTTCCTTGTTCCCGGTCTTTCTGAGTTTGGCTAAATGTGGGCGCGCCAATAATAAGTAGCGCTAAGCCTACAATGAACGCTTTATTGTGCATAACGTGCAATCCTGAAACCGACATCATCGCGTCCCTCATTCCCGAAATCGCGATAGGAAAGGCGCAACTCAGTTTCCGTCGCATGACCCCAGCTCGATCCCCGAATGACACGTGACTCACCATTTCGTGGGCCAAGGGGATCTTGGGCCACCCCCGAATCTTGTCCCAGTGTTGCGGCATAGAAATCGTTGATCCATTCGGATACATTTCCGCCGAGGTCGTAGATTCCTCGGAGGTTAGCCGAAAAGCTTCCCACCGGTGCGGTAATTTTGAATCCGTCATTATACTCTGGGATGACCAAAGCCAATATACTGCTTGCGCTCTGGTCGGCATAGTTGCCTGAGCGGCCTCGAGGCGGGAATTTCCCTGCCCACGGAAATTTAAAAGACTCACTCCCTCTTGGTGCGGTGCGCGCGACCCAAGACCATTCTGCTTCAGTTGGCAGACGATAGCCAAGAGCGGAAGGGTTGATGCCTAAGACTCTCCCATTTCTTATTTGGTAGAATACGTCAAGTGAGTCTTTGCGACTAAGCCAGTTGCAGAATATCGCCGCATCCTCCCATCCAATCCCAACAACTGGGTAGGTATCGCCATTAACATCAACGCCGTTTATCGTCTTCGCGCTGTGGTTCGCAAGAAAATGGCGGAATTCGCCGTTAGTGACTTCTTTTACGCCGAAATAAAACGGCCGTGTAAGCTTCGCTTTATGTAGCGTCTCATTGGCCCGACGCCCGGGATCACGTCTCGAAGAACCCATCGTGACGCTACCACCGCGGAAAAGCTTTAGCGTTTGGTCGACAAATGTTGTGATTGTGCCCTCCGCGTCGCCACTGCGTCGTAACCTTTCTTTCTTACTGGCAGCAGCCTCACTCGGCGTCTTAAGCCGGACCTTTAGGCGTTTTCGGATCCCTTTTCGGGGCGTGATCGAGCCACTATAGGTAACGTGGCCGGGTAATCTGATTTGGATTTCATGTGCATGGGTCGGAAGGTCTATAGTTTGGTTGGCGTTGCCGCGTGCCTGCCCGTCAACAAATAATTGTGCATCGGGTGGGCTTGAAATTACCTGTACCGCAGCGAGCTCGGGTTTTAGTTGTAAGGTTATATTTTCCGTTTTACTTGATTCAATCGTAACCATTTGCGTCGCGGCTTTGTAACCTTCTTTGAGTGCTCCGATCTTATGCCTTTTGTCCGGCGAGACGGCTAACTTTATAGGGCTTTGACCTTGAAAATTCGAATTTACGGTTATCGAAGCGCCGCTTGGGATCGTGGCGACTTCTATATAACCGTCGGCTTTGGAAAGATGTACCGGTGGTAACTCGATTGGCGTGCCGGCGATAACCTGTTTTGAACGTTTCCATAGCTTGTAGCCATCGAGTGATAACTCAATCCTGCGTCTACCCTGGATCAGCTCAGCGTCGAGCGGTGTTTTACCGACGGGTTGTCCGTCGAATTTTACGGTCGCGCCGCTTGGCACCGACTGAATCGAGATATCTGCCCAAGCAGGCTTTAGATTAACTTGTAGCAATTGTTCTATGCCGCGGCCTTGTATCTCGACCACTCTCGAAAATGGTATATAGCGGTCGGCAGTTACGGTGATTTCGCGTGCCCCAGCCTCAATATTGCTAACGGTCGATGGTACCGATGCTTCGATTAGATCATCTATTGTGATCTTTGCACGTTTAACGGGAGAAACTTCGACGCGCAAGTGCCCCGGTTTTGGCGATAGTTTGATCGTATGGATCTGCAGCGGGTTGTTTGTGATCATTAAATTATCCCGAAATGGGATGTAACCAGGTGCCTCTATGGCAATGCTGCGCGGACCCGCGCGTAATAACCAATGCCCGCCGAAGCTCGGCGCAATCAGTTCGTCAACGGTAACAAGCGCGGTCGAAGGATCTGTACGGATACTGACGGAACGTGCCGTGATCACGTACCAGGCTGTCCATAATCCGACAATGAGAGTTATGGCTATGAATACGTGAGCCCAAGGTAGCTTTATTCGAGGTAGCCGCGGAGTCCCGCTTGCCGGGCGGAACTTGGTCGGCTCAATTATCTCTATTTGCCCGCCGCTTTCGTTCGGGTCATTTTCGTGTTGGGTCATGATGTCAGGTTCCGAACGCTAGCTTCTCTTCACATTGAACAGTAATCAGAGCATCTTGTTGTTCAGGCGACACCTCAAATTCAACACGTACATTGCGAAATCCGGCCCGCTTTCCAACCACTACATACTGTCCTGGGATTAACGATACAGAGTGCTGGTCGAATTTCCCAAGGGGGCCTATTTTATACAATGTAACCTCTGTTGCGTTGTCAGAAACCAGGGTAACTGGAAGTGGGGTGCGGGCAATAACAATCGCGCGTTCCAGGGATGTTATCTGCCGTTGCAAGACGGGTCCAGGGGTGGAAATTGAGCGCGCCGTCTTGAGTAGGGCTTGCGCCTCGGCGTGGACCGCATTTGTACCGAGTCGATGTGGTTGTCCAATCATGGTATCAAGTTGTTGATCGAGTTTGGCCCTCCGGTCGGCCTGTCTTGCACTATTTTCGGCGCCGTCTAGATTTGCGTCTAGAGTGATCGCCAATCGAAATTGTTTTCCGGCTTTGACCCATTCTTCCTGCTTTTCAAAGGCAATGGCTGCGATCAAACGTTTTGAAATCCTGTTCGCTAGGATCCGATTGTTGACCTGAGTGAGCGCTTCGTTAACGGCATTAGAGTGCGGTTTGAGCTTTTTTGCATTTTCGAATGCAGCTTTAGCACGAGCGTCGTCATTCAATTCAAACGCAGCAAATCCAGTCGACATAATACGCTGAAACTTGTTATCAAATTGAATACTCTTGATTCTTAAAATTGCGCTTGATGCGCTTGGGGCTTCGGCATCTAGTTTCAAAGCTTCACGGTATCGTGTAAGTGCGGCTGGTAAGTTGTTAAGTTTTTCGTAACCTTCGGCCTCGTTAATCAATGCGAGTACCTGATCGAGTGTTTGTGCGCGGGCGAGACCTTTTATTGCTTGGTCGTGACGTGATTGGATACTAAGAACAAAGTTGAAAGCTTTCGTTGCTGTCGCTGAATCTTTTGCTTCTAGTTGCAGAAATCCGTCTTCGATTGCTTCGAAAATTACAGAATCGAGGCGTCCTTCAATTGACTCTAATGTCGTAGTAGCGATTGTGTAGTATTTTCTCGCGTCACCGTAGCGCTGCTCTCGATAGGCTTTTTCACCGAGTTCAATATTGCCCCGCGCTTGGTTGAAATCGTTTGCAGCCCACACAAGGACATTATGAGTCTCAAGTCGCACAATAAGCGCTAATGCTTGTTCGAGTTGGGTTTGGTTTTCGTACCGTAGTTCAGCTTCGTCTTCAGTTTGTCTGAACACCGGTTCCGTCACCGGCATATCGGCTTGCAGCGTTTGTTGTTGGTTGGTCGTCGGCTGCCCATTGTTCTCGCTATTATCTTGGTCAGGACGCATTTGTAAGTGGCGAGGTAGGATAAATATGACAATAAGCACAACGAAGAATAATGCGGTGGATAGTACTATTGTACCCGTATGTTTCGGTGTTACGGGTGGTGGAAAATTTATCTCGTCATAGTCCGCGGACGGGTCCACAAATTGAACCGGGACAATGTGTTCGTCGGGATCGGGCCGGTCG
>CAYFFH010000096.1:0-9597 GCA_964342175.1 uncultured Enterobacteriaceae bacterium
GTTAATCTCCACCTTCAGGGCTTAGCCGCTATGGGAGCTAATTTAAGAGTTGATGGAGGCTATATTCGGGCGACCGCGAACCGTCTAAAAGGTGTCGACTTGGTTATGGATATGGTGACCGTCACAGGAACTGAAAATTTGATGATGGCAGCGACGATGGCTGACGGAGTCACCACAATCAGAAATGCCGCACGTGAACCGGAAGTTGTCGATCTCGCGGATTGTCTCAAGAGTATGGGCGCGATTATCCACGGTGCGGGGACCGATAAGATAACGATTGAAGGTGTAACGTCTTTGGATGGAACAACCTACTCGATCCTACCCGATCGGATCGAAACGGGGACTTATCTGGTAGCTGCGGCGATGACGGGTGGGCACATAAAGGTAAAGGATACTCGGCCAGAGCTGCTCGAATCGGTTTTGGCAAAACTTACCGAGGCCCAGGCTGAAATAACTTTAGGCGATGATTGGATTGATCTCAATATGCGTGGTCAGCGATTGTCTGCAGTCAATATTCATACGTCTCCCTATCCGGGGTTCCCAACCGATATGCAGGCGCAGTTCACTGCGATGAATTGTGTAGCGAACGGTACTGGCACGATTACCGAGTCGGTATTCGAAAATCGGTTTATGCATGTTCTCGAACTTCAACGTATGGGTGCCCAAGTGAAGCTTGAAGGCAATACGGCGATTACCAGTGGGGTCGACCGACTAACAAGTGCGCCGTTGATGGCCACGGATTTGCGTGCGTCGGCTAGCCTTGTGCTAGCAGGGTTGGTTGCCCAAGGTGAGACAGAGGTGGATCGGATCTATCATATCGACCGTGGTTACGAGACAATCGAAGAGAAGCTCTCAAATTTGGGCGCGCAAATTCGACGGGTTCCCGGGTAGCGGACAGTTTGATGAATCAAGTGCGAGAACGATCCTCTGGATTAGTAGTTGCAGTCTCTAAAGGTCGAATTTTGCAAGAGGCGCTACCCCTGCTCGCAGACGTTGGTATCGTTCCACGCGAAGACCCAAACGAGTCCAGAAAACTGATTTTTGAGACGACCGACGGTCAAACGAAGATCGTTGCTATCCGAGCAGCGGATGTCCCTACTTTTGTGGAATATGGCGCAGCGGATGTAGGCATCGCTGGAAAAGATGTGTTGTTAGAACATGAAGGAGATGGTTTCTATGAACCTCTCGATCTGAAGATTTCTGCTTGTCGCTTAGTGCTAGCAGGGCGTGGACAAGTGGAAAATGGTTCTAGACGGTTGCGAATCGCGACCAAATATCCAACAGTTACGCGGCACTATTTTGCTGGAAAGGGAGTACAGATTGAGGTCGTCAAGTTGTACGGTTCTATGGAGCTCGCGCCACTGGTCGGCCTTGCGGATTACATAGTTGATCTGGTAGATACTGGGAATACGCTGAAAGCTAACGGCTTAGTGACTATGGAGCATATTGTTGACATAACTTCTCGCCTTATTGTTAACAAGGCGTCGATGAAAATTAAGCATGCCCAGATAACAGATCTGATTGATCGATTTTCTGCAATCGTCGGGTAAACGAAAGTGACAGCGCCCGTTGAATGGTCAATACAGCGTTTGGATACGGTCCAAAAAGACTTTGATAAGCAATTAGCGACACTGACACGCTGGAATCACTCGAACGATCAATCGATAGAGAACGCGGTTCGGGAAATTATCAATGCTGTAAGCGCACGTGGTGATGCTGCGGTAGTTGAACTGACCAATCACTTCGATGGACGGGATGTCGCCACGATGGTAGATCTCGAGATCACCGACTTTTCTACTGCGAGAAAAGAAATTGACCCCTCACTCGAGAAAGCGCTAGAGGATGCTGCGGAGCGTATTCGATACTTCCATGGACGCCAACTTCAAACTTCGTGGGATTACCAAGAGGATGACGGCACGGTTTTGGGTCAAACGATACGTGCATTGGATTCTGTAGGGGTTTACGTTCCGGGTGGCAAGGCTGCCTACCCGTCATCAGTATTAATGAATGTGATCCCGGCCAAGGTCGCAGGAGTAAGGAAAGTTGTAATGACAGTTCCTGCTCCAGGCGGCAGACTTCAGCCCGCAGTTTTAGCTGCTGCACACATTGCTGGTGTTGATAAGATTTATTCGATCGGTGGCGCACAAGCAATCGCGGCACTTGCATACGGTACTGAAAGTGTGAAGGCGGTAGATAAAATTGTCGGGCCCGGAAATATATACGTGACCACGGCAAAATCGTTAGTTTTTGGTACCGTTGGTATAGATATGATCGCAGGGCCGTCTGAAATTTTGATTGTATGTGATGGGAAGACGAATCCTGATTGGGTCGCGATGGATTTATTTTCTCAAGCAGAGCACGACGAACATGCTCAGGCAATCCTTATCAGCGCTGACAATAGCTTTTTGGAAGCGGTTGCCACCAGCGTTTCACGGCTACTCCCGCAGATGGAACGGCGCGAGATCATTGGTGCATCCCTATCTGGACGTGGTGCGTTTGTGAAGGTGCGTGACCTAGATGAGGCGATCGATTTAGTTAATCGTATTGCACCCGAACACCTTGAACTTTCGGTTGAAAACCCTCGCGACTTACTTCCCGCGGTGAGGCACGCGGGAGCTATATTTCTAGGCCGGCACACGGCCGAGGCCCTAGGGGATTATTGTGCGGGTCCGAATCACGTCCTTCCGACCTCGGGGACTGCACGATTCTTCTCGCCCCTTGGGGTGTATGATTTTCAAAAGCGATCCTCGATAATTGAATGTACATTAGGCGGCGCCGCGCGTCTTGGACCTATGGCGGAGTTGTTAGCCAACTGCGAAGGCCTAACGGCACATGCTCGGTCTGCCGCTTTTAGACGCAAGTCATAGCGAAACTACCAAGTGATTTATTGTGCGCAACGTTTAAGGCCTCTGTCTCTGGGCAAGGTTATAAATACATTAGCCTTGCGTATTGTGCCGTCTACGTTGCTGTTCTGAAATGTTGCGATGGCGCCCAGTGAATATGCAACCAAATTCCAACTCTGGACTATGCCGTGATACTAGGATCATGATGCTCAGTTTTCCGCGAGGAGTGTTGGGTTTCTCTCAGCTAGCGTCACGGATCTCTGATTAATCGGGCTGGGGCCCACGATAGTTGGAACGGTTTTAGTGATATAATTATCCTGCTTTCGTGCTGTTGTGGACATATCTCAGTACGTTACCGTGTGCCGTTTGTAGGGGTCAATCGGCAAAATCAAGCTATAACGTGGCGGTTCTGCGCGGTTCGAGTTTGGATCCGTAGTGTCGCTGTCGTTCGAATGTCGGAGTGTGGCAACGATATGAGTGACAATGCTATCGACGTCGATAGACGCCGGTTCCTTACGGGAACGACTGCGGTCATAGGTGGTGTTGGTGCCGCCATCGCCGCTGTGCCCTTCATTGCTTCCTTTCAGCCAAGTGCGAAGGCGAAGGCGATCGGAGCACCGGTAGAAGTCGACATAGGTAAGCTCGAACCTGGCCAGCGAGTCACGCAAAAGTGGCGTGGACAACCGGTGTGGATCGTTCGACGGACATCCGCGATGGTCGATACATTGGACAATATCGATGATAAGTTGCTCCGGGATCCAACATCTAACGAGTCCGTACAACCCGAATATGCTGCTAATGCGTGGCGATCTGCAAAGAAGGAGTACCTGATCCTCGTGGGATTGTGCACGCACCTTGGTTGTTCGCCCAGTTTTGTTCCTGAGCCTGGGGAGATCGACGAAACGTGGGTAGGAGGTTTTTTCTGTCCCTGCCATGGCTCAAAGTTTGATCTCGCCGGTCGAGCATTTAGTGGATTTCCAGCACCGACAAATATGACGGTGCCTCCATATCGATTCGTATCGGATACTAGGATTGTTATAGGCGAAGACGAAGGGGGTGCCTCGTGAACGTCGTCGTGAAAGGGCTAACCGGCTTGCGCGATTGGGTTGACGATCGGTTTCCACTTGTACAACTGTGGAATGAACATATGGGGCAGTATTACGCTCCGAAAAACTTTAATTTCTGGTACTACTTCGGCGTGCTCTCGATTGTTGTACTTGCGCTTCAGATTGTAACTGGGATTTGGTTGACGATGAATTATAAACCAGATGCCGAACTCGCTTTTGCTTCGATCGAATACATCATGCGCGACGTAGAATGGGGTTGGCTCATCCGCTACATGCACTCCACTGGCGCATCTGCGTTTTTCATTGTTGTATATCTACATATGTTTCGGGCCTTATTGTATGGATCTTACAAAAAACCACGGGAACTTATCTGGGTTTTGGGAATGTTCACTTACCTCGCTTTAATGGCAGAAGCATTCCTTGGTTACTTACTCCCATGGGGTCAAATGTCATTTTGGGGTGCGCAAGTTATTATTTCGCTGTTTGGTGCAATCCCGTTCATCGGCGAAACGCTGTCGTTGTGGATTCGTGGGGACTTTGTGGTTTCTGATGTAACGTTGAATCGATTCTTTTCATTGCATGTTATTGCTATGCCTTTAGCAATCGTTGGATTGGTATTCTTACATATAATCGCCTTGCACGAAGTCGGTTCAAATAATCCAGATGGCGTTGAGATAAAGAAAAAGAAAGGAGCAGACGGCAAACCGTTGGATGGGATACCGTTCCACCCTTATTACACAGTGAAAGATTCTGTCGGCGTAATCGTATTTTTGATCCTTTTTGCTGCTGTGGTCTTTTTCGCCCCTGAGTTTGGAGGTTGGTTCCTCGAAGCGAATAATTTTATCCCGGCGAACCCTTTAGTGACGCCAGAGCATATTGTGCCATTGTGGTATTTCACCCCCTTCTACGCAATCTTGCGCGCAGTCCCCGATAAGTTAACAGGTGTGTTGCTTATGGGAGCGGCTACGACCATATTTTTTCTGTTGCCGTGGCTCGACCGGAGCCCGGTTAGATCAATTAGGTATCGGGGCCCTATTTTCAAGACGGCACTGCTGATGTTTGTGATCAGTTTTGTCGCGCTTGGCTACCTAGGGACACAAACTCCAACACCTGAAATGACTTGGATGGCTCGGGGTTTTTCAGTAATTTATTTTAGTTTTTTTCTATTGATGCCGTTTTACAGCAAAATAGACAAAACCAAACCGGTTCCCGATAGGGTTACAGGTAAATGATTAGGCTAATCACTTTCGTTCTTACGATGCTGTGTTTGGGATCGGTCCTTGCGGCTGATGGCCATGGCCCCGTGATGCAACCGGCAAAAATCGACTTATCAGATGAATTATCTTTGCAACGCGGGGCGCGAGTGTTCGTGAATTACTGCGTAAGTTGTCATTCCGCATCGTTCATGCGCTACAATCGCATTGTCGAGGACTTAAATTTGTCAGAAGAGTCGGTGAAAACGAATTTGATGTTTACCACCGATAAGATTGGCGATGTCATGAGGGTCGCTATGCTTCCATCAGAAGCTGAAGCGTGGTTTGGAGTATCGCCGCCGGATCTTTCTGTCGTCGCTCGTTCAAGAGGCCCAGACTGGCTATATAACTTTTTGCTTGGATTTTACATCGACGAAAGTAAATCGACAGGCGTTAATAATCTATTTTTCAAAGATACGGCCATGCCGCACGTGCTGTGGGAGCAGCAAGGGCTGCAGCGTGCGGTTTATCGCACTGAAGCCGATGGAGGTAGAGAAAAAGAGGCGATCATGCGCCTTGAACTTGCCCAGCGCGGTCGGCTGACTGAAAATGAATATAAGCGATTGGCTCGAGATCTGGTTGGCTTTTTAGTCTATGTCGGGGAGCCAGCGAAGCTGGTCCGCCACCAAATTGGGTTCTGGGTAATTGTTTTTCTACTGATATTTTTAGTTGCTGCTTACTTAATGAAGCGCGAATACTGGAAAGATGTCTACTAATATGACTGGTCTAGCGAATAGACGATCACTGATGACGCTTTATTGCGAGGTGTTCGACCCGATTGGTCACGGAGTGAGAATGGTACTCGCCGAGAAAGATATCAACGTGGATATACACTTCGTAGACCCGGAAAATCGGCCAGAAGATTTGAATGACTTAAATCCGTACGATTCGGTTTTGACCTTGATTGATAGAGAGCTAGTCATCTACGACGCGCAGATAATGATGGAGTATCTTGACGAGCGTTATCCACATCCTCCGCTAATGCCAGTCGACCCGGTATCGCGGGCGACCAACCGGCAGTTTCGTTACCGGGTAATGCGGGACCTCTACAGCACCGTCGACGATTTGGGTGGCGCGAATGAGATAGCAGCTGCGAACGCTCGGAGGACGATCAGAGACAACCTGCTAGCGATAGCTCCCATTTTTTTGCAGCATGAATACTTTATGTCTGACGAGTATTCACTAGTTGATTGCTGTCTTTCACCGTTGCTTTGGCGCCTCCAATACTATGGAATAAAGCTGACCGCGCCAGCAAAACCGATATTAAAGTACGCAGAGCGTGTGTTCGCTCGCGACGGATTCCAAGCTAGTTTATCGCCGCTCGAACGTGAGGTTTCAAACTGAAGCGAACCCTTAACGTTTGGTTCACTGTGCCGGTGACAGAACTACGAAAGCACCCATTTGCGCAGAGGTTCGATTTATGGTTTCTACACGACCGTATTTGATAAGGGCGATCCATGAGTGGGCCGCAGACAATAATTTAACCCCATATATACTCGTTGATACAACTCAAGGCGACGTCTCAGTACCCGGTCACCTAATAGAAGATAACAAAATCATTCTCAACATTGCCGCGGTCGCGGTTGCCAATTTGACCTTGGGTGATGACTATATTTCATTCAGTGCCCGTTTCGCTGGGATGGCTACCGAAGTATTTGTGCCGGTAGCAGCAGTGCGTGCGGTTTATGCCAACGAGAACGGTATGGGGATAGTTTTGCCTTCTGATCAGGGTGAAGGAGCAGCGTCTTTGGACGGTTCTGTACCGCCTACTCCAACGTCACCCAAAGGATCGCATCTTAAAATTATAAAATAGATCTACGGGCAAAAGATCGAAGTAAGCGCGGTTAGTCTCGATACTCAAATAGTTTTACTATTTTCTGAGCGCCGCCAACCCGACTGGCAGCATCCGCGACAATTGATCCAGTTGTCTGCCTTAAAATTCCCATCAGGAATACTACGCCGTTTTCGCTGACAACTTTAACTTTCGTTGCATCAATGTTGTCTACGGTAAAGAGTTTTGTTTTTACCTTGGCGGTTAGGAGGCTGTCACTACTGCGGGTCATCATCGAACTCGGCGCCGCGATCTGGATCTCATCGTAGACGTGCCGAACCTTCTCGATTCCCGACACCAGTGCTATTGCTGTTTTCCTTAGTTCATCTGTCGGCGCTTGACCAGTTACTAATACCACCTGATTATAACTAGTAACGCTTAAGTGCACTTGACTATTTAGAGAGTCATTCCCTCGTATTGCTTCACTAGCCTTCAGTTCAATTGCTTGATCTTCGATGAAGGTTCCAGTGGTGCGCGTATCGTGCGCGACGACAGCTGTCGTCGTCGCCGCTCCTCCAAACAATAGACCTGCGCACCCCACGAGCACGCAAGTAAGATACAAAACAGCAATTATCCGGATACCACGTAAAGTTGAATTTACGACCCTTAGTTTATTCAATCTGGATACCCCAATAAATGATCGTCTATAAGATCACAAATACAGTGGACGATCATTATATGCACTTCTTGAATTCGCGCAGTAGAAGACGAAGGGACACGAATCTCTATGTCTTCTTTATTCAGCGTTTTTGCCGCCTCTCCCCCGTCACGACCACTCACGAGCACGACGCACGCATCTTGATCGTGTGCTGCATCGATTGCGGCAATAATATTATTCGATTGTCCGCTGGTCGAAAATGTCATAACTACATCTCCAGGTCGTCCCAGAGCACGAATTTGCCTCGAAAAAACATCTGCAAATTGATAATCATTTGCTACAGATGTGATGGTCGACGCATCGGTTGTCAGGGCTATGGCAGCGAGCCCTGGTCTTTCCCGGTCAAATCGATTCAACATTTCAGATGAGAGGTGCTGCGCATCAGCGGCGGAGCCGCCGTTCCCACATGCCATCACCTTATTATTTGCCATAAGGCATGCAAGGATTGAATCAGCAGCCTCCACGATCTTCGGCCCCAATGAAAATGCCGCTTCTGTCTTAAGCGTAATACTTTCGTCGAATATTTGTTGTACCCGTTTCAGGCGATCCATATCAATGTTCGATCAAGAAAATTACTTCGTTAGTTGAATACGGGACTTGTATTATGTGGAAAACGCGTCTGTGATCCAATTGTATTTTATTATTTCTTTTGCGAGTGGTCGCCAAAGAGTCAAATCAACATGGTCGATGCTGAGAATATGAGCTACTAAGGAGATATTGAGATACTGCATGCGTAATGTGGTCGCTCTAAAAATTTTCCGTAATCTTTGTCGGAGAGGAATTATACTTTAATCAAGGCAATACAAGCCCATGATATTTTAGTAAATCGATCCTACAGACAGTGTTTAAAACTCGGGCAATTAGCGCTTACAATATATTTATCTATGCCAAATTAAGTGTTCGTAGCGACTTTGGAGCTGCGCATCGAGGACAGGGGGCCCTTTAGAACTGAATTAGATTTCATTTACGCAGTAATTTTGGTTCTCCGCTGACGAAACGAGCCCAGACAAGTTCGCGGACAACCCGTCCGGTTGGGGTCATTCGTAATTGACCTGTGACTCCGGATATTCGGAAGCCAGGCTGGTGGCGCATCCGGTTCAAGTGCGGAAGAATTCGGTACGCGTCGAGCCCGAATGCAAAAAGACGGCCGGAACCCGGAGCACTGTTCGGCCAGTTACGACTAAAAGACTTGAAGGTATCGATATCAGCTGTTCCAAATACCCACGGCATGTCGCCGAAACGCAGGCCATCAAGATCTCGATCCGCCGCAGCGTCAGTTACACCGGCGTACGTATGAGAGGTTGAGTAGACGGGTACCGTCTCAGCTCGAAAATAACGCAGGTGCGGCAGTAATTGACGAGTGCTAAGCGGAAACCCGGCAACAAAGATCATGTCTATATCGGCGCGACGACGCGGTTCGAACTGTATCGTTTGATTTAACGCTTGTTGCAGCACTGCCGCTCTCGCTTCGCTCTGATCGATTTTTAGTGCGTGCTTTACCGACTCAACATACGAATTTTGCTGGTCACCATAGGTTGCTTCAGCTAACACAACTCCGCCCAATTGTTGCCATCGATAGGAGAATCCTTTCGTTAATCGTCTACCCCAAGCGGTTGCGGGCGATAACGTTACGGCTCGTAAATATCCATCCGCGCGCGCTTTTTCTGCAACATTGGCGGCTTCATCTTCTGGGAGCAGGCCAAATTGGAAACACCGTAGAAAGGGCGCTGAACTATCCCTACAGTGCACCGAAACATTCCTTCGTCTTCGACCGGGGAAGGGCAATTCCCCTGGGTGACTTTTTGACCGCAAGAGGACTGAAGAACCAAGGGGACGCCCTCAGGCTGCTTCAACAAGAATTCGGCACACTCACCGGGGTTCTCGCCTATGGATCCAATCGAAGCCCCGAGCAGCTGCGCCGCAAATTCACCGCACACCAGACCCA
>CAYFFH010000097.1:0-336 GCA_964342175.1 uncultured Enterobacteriaceae bacterium
CGTTCGACGCAGGAATTAGGTGAAAACAGAAATGTTCCATCAGCTTGAAGACTATTGCCGTCGTAAAGTAGCAAGAGGTTCTCCGTCTATGAAAATTGAATCGAACGCGAGGTTTGCAGTTCTGACGGCATTCGTTGTTTTTGCTGGGGCTTGTCAAGTCGTGAGTTCAGCAGTTAATGCGAGTGACGAATTACTCATTGGTGACGAACTACTTTCGGATGACGAACTACTTTCGGATGACGAACTACTTTCGGATGACGAACTACTTTCGGATGACGAATTACTTTCGGATGACGAATTACTTTCGGATGACGAATTACTTTCGGATGACGAATT
>CAYFFH010000097.1:436-9530 GCA_964342175.1 uncultured Enterobacteriaceae bacterium
ACTCATTGGGGACGATCCTCGCGAGTCAACCTCAAATAACAAAGATCTTGAGCCTAGCGATAGAGGCCTAGAAGATAGCGCAGCAGCCGCGCACCTCGCTTTATTCGCCGAGAGCCGATACCCATCGGCAAATACCTGCAAAACGTGTCATCCACGTCATTACGAAGAATGGTCAGTGTCATCACATGCATATGCGCAACTCAGCCCTGTGTATATGGCAATGCAGCGAACTATAAACTCTTTGACTAGCAGCACAAATGGCGACTTTTGCATTAGATGCCACAATCAGGTGGGCATGAATATGGGAGAGTCTATTTTCGCTTCAAATCTCGATCGACACCCTACTTCAAGGGAAGGGATCACTTGCGTGGTTTGTCATAGAGTGGATAAAGAGTATGGGAAAGTCTCAGGTCGTGTCGCCTTGGTGGAAGGGGGTCTGCTAGAAAAGGTATTTGGCCCAACTGGCAATGCCGAGTTAGAACGAGTGCTGGAAAACAAGCACGAATACCGTGTGGTGACAGGAGCCGATGAATCAGGGCGAAAAATCCACACGGAGGTCGGGAGATTCCCGCAGATTTCAACATCTGCTTTTTGCGGAACCTGTCACGACGTAAATCTATATAACGGCTTTAGATTAGAAGAAGCATTCTCGGAATACAAAAATTCTCCTGCTGCAGCGGAAGGTATCAGTTGTCAAGACTGCCACATGGGTAAAACACAAGGCGTGGTTTCTGGCTACGCCCACGGTCCTGCTGCAATTGTAGGGGAAGCCGAAACACGCGCCAGAAAGTTAACAAATCATTTTTTCGCAGGCCCTGATTACTCGATCGTTCATCCCGGAATGTTTCCACATAATACCGATGCTGCAGCGCTAGCTACCTTAAGAGAGTGGCTACAATTCGATTACAAATCCGGTTGGGGTACAGACGAGTTTGAGGATGCGGTCGGTGAAGACTATGCGTTTCCTTCAGTTTGGAGTTCAATAGACGATCGTTATGATGCTCGCGCCATTTTGGAGCGACAATTCAAGTTACTGGAATGGGCACGTCAGAAGCGGATCGAAGTACTTAGGGCCGGCTACAAACTCGGAGACATAGTGCCTTCCTCTAAGGGCAAAAACGATCTTCGTTTCAAAGTTCAGGTGACAAATGGGACTAATGGGCATAACGTGCCTACTGGCTTTGACGCCGAACGCCTAGTCTGGTTGCAACTGGAAGTCCGTGCACCAGATGGCGAGGTCATATTTAAATCTGGGGATTTAGACCCAAATGGTGATGTTCGCGATAGCCACTCATTGTATGTCCACAATGGCGAACTCCCCCTCGATGATCAGTTGTTCACGCTTCAATCCCGGTTCTTAACTCGAAACGTTCGTGGCGGAGAGAGGGAACAAGTTCTTGCGGTCAATACGTCGGTTGATCCGTTGCCTTTCGTGCGGCCATTTACAAGGTCGGTTGTACTGACCGGGCAACCCGCCGGCGCTCGAAAACACCGTCAAACAATCCCCCCGCTAGCTAGCCGTTGGCAACAATACACCGTGCCGAAAAAAAACCTCCGGGGTGACGGTGATTATCAGCTGGTCGTGCGTCTAATGTCAGCCATGGTTCCGGTGAACTTGATAGACGCCATCAAGGGCGGCGGATTCGACTATGGTATGTCGCCCCGTTCGATTGCTGATGCTGTTGTCGCCGGCCATCAGGTGATCTGGGAAAAGCGCGTCACCCTGAAGATGGGCCCCCACGCTCTCCAGGTTACAAACCTTCAGTCTGGGTCAACGGAACCGATTGACGACTCTCCACCTACCTAATAACCGAGCCCAGGAAAGCGACTTTCGAGATAATACTTAAGTGTTGCGCATCATAAATACCAATGCGACGACGAGAACCCCTTTCAGCTTGTGGGTTAGTCTTGCTGTGTTGATACTTTTTGCCTTAACTAATACGGTCGTTCTAGCCGCAGGCAGCAAGGAGAGCCGCCTGTCTGACGAAGCATTCCCTTATTTAACCGATGACCAACTGCCACCTCGAACTCCACCCTTGCTCGAGTTGGGAGATCCGTTTCTTGGTGAAGGGAACTTAAAGCCCGGTTTCCAAATATTAACTGGAGCTGTATGGCAACCGCGTTTTTGGGTATACGGAACCTTGAGAAGCGCTCTGAGTACGCATAAGCTCGGAAACAATAGTCGATCTGGAGAGTGGGCTAATCGGCTAGATCTATTTGGAAATCTTCAGCTGACGGGAACAGAGCGACTACTTATTGGGGTCCAACCACTCCATCGAGATGGGAATTTCTCCGGCCACGTGTTTACCCCAGATTCCGAGGACGGCTGGAACGACAATTCCAACTTACGAATTAGAGCGTTGTTTTTTGAGGGCGACATTTCGGAAATTTTTCCTCGGTGGGACCTCCTTGATAGTACCCCCAATGACATCGGGTTCTCGGTTGGGCGACAAGACATCGTATTCCAGGACGGCATGCTTATCAGTGACAACCTCGACGGTGTTGGGGTAACACGAAATAGCGTGCGTTTTCAGGGCGTACCATGGCTGATAAATCTCCGGTCTACTTTTTTCTTCGGGTGGAACGAAGTCCATCGAGACAATAATGTGGAGGATAGGTCAGCCGAGATTTACGGCATTTTTACTGCAATAGATACTTTGAAAAGTACTATTAACCTTGATTTAGCTTACGTGGACTCGGGCGATGCGGCGCGAGATGATGTCCTGTCAATCGGACTAGATGCCATTCAGCGCATTGGCAAATTCAGCACTACTTTCCGGCTATTGGGATCTTTCGCGACGGATTCAGAGACACCCTCGGCGGGAGACGGAGCGCTTTTGTTTGGGGATATTAACTGGACACCGGCATACACAAACGATATAGCCTATGTGACATTCTTTGCCGGTTTTGATCGGTACACTTCAGCGGCGCGTGACCCATTAGCGGGCGGGCCACTTGGGCGTGTAGGTCTGCTATTCTCCGCTCGTGGCCTTGGTTCGTTTCCAGCCCCGCTAAGCAATCGGGCCGGCGACGCATATGGCGGCGCCGTAGGGTATCAATTCCAGATGGCAAAAACTCGACGTCAACTCACTTTTGAAGCCGGTGTCCGAAAGGACGATAACAATAATGGCGCAGACAGCGTCGGAATTGCAGGTAAACTGCAACAAGCATTTGGCAGACGAACGGTGTTTACTTTAGAAGCGTTCGGGACTGCACACGAGAACAACCAGCCTGGTGCCGGAATACGGACCGAAATTTTATTGAAACTGTAATACTCTCGACCTAGATTGCAACGTAAATGTTGTCCGACTCTGTAAGCGAAAGTTAAATGATTTCAACTCTGACGCAAACCTTTGGTATAGCAATCGTGCTTCTTGCACTCGGTCAGGTATTCGTAATTATAAAAGAAATGATCATGTCGTTGGCGGCAGCCAAACGACAGACGGAATTAGAACTTGATGTACTCAAATTAAAGGCGGAAGAACACACTATCCGTCTTCAAGGGAAGCGCGAAAAACTAGCAGCTGGTTGGTCAGGTATAAGGAAATTCACCGTCGAGCAACGGGTTGATGAAGGGGGGGGGATCTGCTCGTTCTACCTCAAACCACACGACGGTAGACCGATCCCTTCTTTCGATTCGGGGCAATATTTGACCTTCGAGTTAAAGGTTCCTGGAAAGGGCAAACCGGTCACACGATGTTACTCGCTTTCCGACTCGGCATTAAACGACAACCATTACCGCGTATCTATAAAGCGCGCGGGCGCGCCGCCAACGGCTCCTGGCGCCCCACCCGGTGTCGCGTCTGACCATTTCCATCAACGAGTCAACGAAGGTGATATCGTTGACGTTAAAGCACCCGCTGGTAATTTTTGCCTCGACCTTTCCAAAACAAACCCGATCGTCCTCATTGGGGGTGGCGTCGGGGTGACACCAATGTTGAGTATGTTAAACACGCTGGTCGACAGCGGGTCAAGGCGCGAAGTCTGGTTTTTCTATGGAGTGCGGCACGGCAACGAACAAATAATGAAAGCACACCTTAGCGACCTCGCTGCTCAATATGACAACTTGAGGCTATGTATTTGCTATAGTGAACCTAGAGAGGAAGATCAGGAAGGCGTCGACTACGCATACGGAGAACGTGTCAGCGTCGACCTCTTCAAACGGGTACTGCCAGCAAATAATTTTGAATTCTATATATGCGGTCCCCCACCTATGATGGAATCTATAACAGACGGCCTAAAGGATTGGGGTGTACCTGAAGGGGATGTTTATTTCGAAGCTTTTGGACCCGCAAGTGTTAAGAAAAAGGCATCGAAAGACGTTGATAAAAAAGGGCAAACTTACGAAATCGCGTTTGATAGGTCCGGGAAAAAAGTCGTATGGAACGACTCGACAACTTCGATTCTGGAATTAGCGGAGGAAAGCGACGTAATAATGGATTTTGGCTGCAGGGCCGGCAGTTGCGGTTCATGCGTCGTCGCCATCAAATCAGGCTCAGTGGACTACATCAGTGCACCGAGTGCCTCTACCGACGGCGGCACTTGTCTGTCCTGTCTCGCTATCCCTAAGTCTGATTTAGTCCTAGACGCATGAAGGCGCTATTGAGTGCGGGCCTTCAGAAAATACACCTTGCGGCTCTGATCCCGCAGTCTAGGTGCAGCGTTAGGGTGCAAAATTTGAAGAAAAGTATGGGGAGATTTTTCATGTATAGAGGTATTTGCACTGCAATATTAGTGATCATGAGCCTCGGCGGGGAGGCGTATGCCGACTTGAGAATGAACCCTGATCACATTAAAGGGCCCGATGCTTGCGGCGAGTGTCACAAAAAATCTGTTGAGTCCTGGAAACAAAGCCATCACGCAAAGAGTTTTAAGACCCTACCTCGGAGTGAAAACGCCCGGGATATTGCCAAAAAAATGGGGCTAAAACGTATCAAAGCGGACAGCGACTGCCTGACTTGTCATTTCACCTCAGCGATGGTTGAGGAAAAAATTAAGCCGATTGCTGGCATCTCCTGCGAATCGTGTCATGGTGCCGGGATGGAATGGATCGATGTACACAGCGATTTCGGTGGAAAAGACGTCAAGGCGGAAAACGAAGACCCCGCTCACAAAGTCGAGCGTTATTCCAAATCTGAAGCGGCCGGAATGATCAGGCCATCGAACATTTACGCCCTTGCTGAAAACTGCTACCAGTGCCACACCGTCCCAAACGAAAAGCTTGTGAATATTGGAGGGCACACAGCCGGAAGCGCGTTTGAACTTGTGCGATGGAGCCAGGGTGAAGTTAGACACAATCTTTGGTATACCGATGCAAACGAGGGGGCATCCATTGAACGCCGTCGCATGATGTTTATAGTTGGCAAGGCTCTTGACCTTGAGTACGCGCTTAGGGGAGTAGCCAAGGCTACTGAACCGAAGAAATACGCGAAGGCGATGGCTAAACGGGCTGCCACTGCAAGAAAACAAATCGCTGCAATTGCAAAGAGAGTTGAATCACCAGAGATTGATGAAATCGTTGCAATTAGCTCTGGCGTGAAACTCAAACTTAATAATGAAGCGGCACTGTCTGCTGCGGCACTTGCCATCTCTAACGCTACCAAGGCTCTCGCGAAACGCTACGATGGTAGTGAATTCGGGGGAATAGATGGAGCCCTTCCTTCCGAGGATAAATATAAAGGTTTAGTTAACCCATAGCAGTGAATACGATGGGCGACCTGACTCAACAATTTAATCCCCGCTCGTTACAACCACAGCGTTGGGATGCGCCCTTCAGCGTCGAGATGACAACCGATACCGTTGCACGGGTCATGCAATACCCTCCTTTTAGTGAGATGGATCCTGCAGGCTTTCCGCCGCGTTTACCTTTACAAGGTATTCTGAAAAATGATTCGCGAATCCGGCGGTATAAAGCGGGGGATATCGTGGTTCGAGAAGGTGAGCATGGCACCTCAGCGTTCGTCATACTTTCCGGGAGTGTACGAGTAGACACAGGTCCGGATATTTCTACAGCGACCCCAGCCGGATCGGGGAGATCCCAAAACAAGGTAATCAATACTCTCCGTAGTTGGTGGCAAAAAACAGACTACCCCGAGTATCGCGCAAAAGTGCGGGCAACGGAGAACGACGTTTTGGGGCTGCGCGGTTTCGATTCCGAAGCGCGGGTGTTTTTTAAAGATGTTGAATCTGCTTTTAAGGGGCGTACGACCATCGAGCTAAATTCTGGCGAAATGTTTGGCGAAATTGCATCTTTGAGTCGGTCAGAACGGACAACAACAGTATTTGCTGATGGTGAAGCTGAGGTGCTGGAGATACGTTGGCAGGGACTCCGAGATATGCGGAAATGGGCAAAAACTTTCCGCGAACGCGTGGACGATCTTTACCGTAAAAATAGACTACAAACACAGCTGAAAAAAAGCCCGATTTTTTCCCATCTATCTGAACAATCACTTACCGAACTTACAGCGATTATCGAATTCGAATCCTATGGCGATTTTGATTGGTATATAACGTACAGAGATAAAAATGTCTTACCTCCTACTGAGCTCATAAACAGTGAACCTCTTATCGTATCGGAAGGAGATTACCCAGATAGCCTGATTTTGATTAGTTCCGGTTTTGTAAGATTAAGTACCGTCGAAAATCACGGGCACCGAACAACAGGATATCTAGGGCAAGGAAGCGTTTATGGCCTCGAAGAACTTGCGTCAAATTGGTCGGGTTCACCTTTCCAACCTCTACGAAACACACTTCGGGCCATTGGATACGCCGACATACTGCGTGTTCCTGCCAAAGCCGTGGAAGATCTCATACTCTCAGAAATGCCTGATATCGAATTACAGTCTCTTATAACAAACTCTGAAGGGGCGAAAAGAACAAAGCGCGAAGATTCAGAAACCGGTATGGAACCAGGAATGATGGAATTCCTCGTCGAACGTCGCTATATGAACGGTACCGCAACAATGGTTATTGACCTTGATAGGTGTGTCAGATGCGACGAGTGTGTAAACGCTTGCGCAGTGTCGCATAACAACAACCCAAGGTTTAACCGGCACGGTCATCGTCATGATCACTATATGGTCGCGAATGCTTGTATGCATTGTGCAGATCCAGTTTGTTTAATCGGCTGTCCGACGGGAGCGATCGGACGACTGCCGCCAACTGGCGAGATTGTCATCGATGACGTTACATGTATTGGTTGTTCAACCTGTGCTGACGCATGCCCATACGACAATATTCGCATGGTAGAAATCCGGAATCGAAATGGGGAAATGATAGTAGACCAGGACACTAACTTACCTATTCAAAAAGCGACTAAATGTGACTTGTGTGAAGGTCAGCTCGGAGGACCTGCTTGCCAACGTGCGTGTCCCCATGACGCACTTACCCGAGTCAATATGGGCGAGTTACCGAAACTGGAAGCATGGCTAGAACGCTAAAGTCTATATTCGACAATGAGCCTGCTGGATCGAATAAAAGAAAAGAAAGGGGTTTATAAGCATGATAATTCAGGTTGCAGGAGAGTCACCTACCTCGGCGGCATATCTGCGAGTCGACAACCCTGTCGGCATCGTATCGGCTCAGGGTTAATCTAGCTTCAGCCAATAACTCTCTCTGGATACTCAGCATGGGGGCCTTCACAATCCGTCGATGCCGCAATTTTTTATTGATGGTCATTGGATGCCTATTAGCCTACGAAGCGGTAAATACAGCAAAAATCGCTTTTTTCAAACATCAGTTTTTCTCCGGTTGGCTTCTATTCTCTATTGTCGGTTTTCTTGCCTTGTATAACTTGAGAAAGAGATTTGTAACTATCCCCCTAGGGAGCAACGCAACCTGGCTCCAGCTCCACATTTACGTCGGTCTCATTAGTGTCTTCGTCTTTTTCCTTCATTTAGATTGGGAAGTCCCAAACGGTTATCTAGAGGTTGCCTTAGCCTGTCTTTTTATTTTGGTTGCGGCAAGCGGTGCAATAGGAATTTACCTATCGAGACGGCTACCGAAACTTTTAACTCGTAGAGGCGAAGAAGTAATTTTCGAGCGAATTCCGAACTATATCGGGGAGCTAAAACGAGAGGCGGAAACTCTCGTTTTAGAAGCTGCTGAATTAGCAGAATCCACTACATTGTCAGACCATTATCGCGTTCATCTCGGCATTTTCTTTTCCAAACCTCGACATTTTTTCTCTCATTTACTTCTATCCCGTCGCCCACTCTATGGAATCCTGACGGCCTTGGAATCCAACGAACGTTACTTAAACCCGGAAGAGTTAGAAGCGAGTAGAAAACTGCGACTTCTCGTTGAAAAAAAAGATGAACTAGATTTTCACTTCGCGCTCCAGTACGCGCTTAAAGCGTGGTTGTTTGTTCATGTGCCGACTACGTTTGTGATGCTTTTGTTAACAGTGCTCCATTTGGTAGTCGCTTATTCTTTCGCTAAACCACTGGGATGAAATTACGGTTACAAAAATTTGGCCATCGGGACAGTCCTTACCAGCGACCAAACCAACAGTGGTTGTGTGGACGTACAACAGACAACAAACCTTGTCAGATTGGGCCAAATAAAAACGGGAAATGCCGCGCAACTTTCGAGTGCAAACCCCATCGCGAAAACGATCGGTGGTTTTGCACTCGAACACATACCTCTGGTGGTAGTTGCGATGTCGGACCGCTTCCGGATGGAACATGCGGGAGGGAATTACCTCCTTGTAAACCAATTCGTAGTTGGCGCGCGAGAAGAATGCTCTTCACACGTTGGGCAATGGCCCTTACTGTCGGACTCCTCACAGTGCTCCTTTCCGGAGAGAAAACAACCACCTTCATTGAGCCAGGCCCACTGAGCACACTGCATGCGGAGATCGATCAATGCTCGGCGTGTCACATTGCGTCTGAACATCCTATATCTACGTGGTTAGAGCCATTGTTAGGCGACGGATACGGCAAGAATGATAATGAAAAATGTCTGACTTGCCATCAGTTAGGCAACGAGAGCAACCAACCTCATAATCTGGACTCGCATCACTTATCTTACTTGAAAAATAATGCCGCAGGTCCGCGTAATCCCGCCTCTACATTGGATGTTGCCGCTGCGAGGT
>CAYFFH010000098.1:0-9418 GCA_964342175.1 uncultured Enterobacteriaceae bacterium
GGGGTCGAGCCACACACGAAGGATATTTTTCTCGAAAGTGCCTATTTCGATGCTATAACACTTGCTGGCGTTGCGCGGCGGTACCGGATGCATACCGATGCTTCGCATCGATTTGAACGGGGTGTCGATTTTACTGGTCAAGAACGCGCAATCGAACGTGCGACTGCGATGATCATGGATATTTGCGGTGGCAATCCCGGGCCAGTGGTAGTTACCGAAGTACCAGACTCGATTCCGACTCGCAGTGCGATTATTTTCCGCCCAGAAGAGATTAAACGGCTTATCGGCGTCGAAATCGGGACCGATAAAGTACAGCAAATTTTGGAATCTTTGAGCTGTCAGGTTGAGAATAGCCAAGATTACCTTACAGTTACACCGCCATCGTTTCGCTTCGATATTGAAATTGAGGCTGATTTGTTGGAGGAGGTCGCACGGATATACGGGTACGAAAATATTCCTTCAACTCTGCCGACGATGACTATGAGAATGGCGCGGGGGTCTGATCGGCACGAGCGAGACCAAAGAATTCGAGACATTCTAGTAACGCAAGGGTACTTTGAAGCGATCACGTATAGTTTTATCGAACTAGCATCTGCCAAGATTGTTGCACCAGAGCGTCGGCCTCTTGAGTTGTCGAATCCGATTACTAACGATATGTCTGTAATGCGGACGTCTATTTGGACAGGGTTAATTAATGCGGCCTCTCACAATTTTAACCGCCAAGTGGACGGCGCCCGACTATTCGAACTCGGAACGGTCTTTGAGCAGGTGTCCGACGTGCTCGAACAACGTTACGTACTCGCGGGGTTGGCGTCAGGAAACGTGCGGCCCGCGCAATGGGGTGAAATGGCGAGGGACATTGATTTTTATGATATAAAACAAGATCTTGAGAATTTATTTAAAGCGCTGGGGTTGCCTGTCTGCAGTTGGTCGGCCGGGACAGATCGCGCTCTGCATCCGGGCCAGTCGGCAATGGTTGCAGTTAATGGAAGGACCCTAGGTAAGGTCGGGCTGTTGCATCCCGAAGTTGCGCGCTATTTTGACCTCGAGCAAGGTATTGTGTTGTTTGAGATCGAATTGGAAAATTTGCCAGTTAGCGCGATCGCAACCCACTTCCCGATCTCAAAATTTCCCTCTGTCAGGCGTGATATAAGCATTGTCGTAGACCAACGGATTACCGCCGCGGAGGTGCTTGGCGCCAGCCGCCAGGCGGCGGGAGAGCAACTCCGTGACCTGCAGTTGTTTGATGAATATACAGGGCAAGGTATTGATTCAGACAAAAAAAGCTTGGCAATAGGGTTGATTTTTCAGGGTCATTCCAACACACTCACAGAAGTTGAGATTGAAGATGCTATGAGCCGCGTGTTGTTGAAGTTGAGCGATGACTTCGGCGTTACGCTGAGGAAGTGAGTATGGCACTAACAAAAGCTGACATGGCAGAGCGTTTGTTTGACGATTTAGGATTGAATAAACGGGAAGCAAAAGAGTTAGTTGAAGCCTTTTTTGAGGAGGTTCGCGGCTCGTTAGAAGTAGGTCGTCAGGTAAAACTCTCGGGTTTCGGCAATTTTGATCTTCGCGATAAAAATCAACGACCGGGACGGAACCCTAAAACTGGGGAAGAAATTCCGATTAGCGCGCGGCGCGTGGTGACGTTTAGACCTGGTCAAAAACTAAAAGCCCGAGTAGAAGCCTATGTTGGAAGCATCGAACAATAACGAATTACCAACAATCCCTGGTAAACGTTACTTCACAATTGGTGAAGTCAGCGATTTGTGCGCGGTTAAGCCGCACGTTTTGAGGTATTGGGAGCAGGAATTCCCTCAACTCAAACCGATCAAGCGCCGTGGTAATAGACGATATTATCAGCGTCAGGATGTGATCTTAATTCGCCAGATCCGGAGCCTTTTGTATGAGCACGGCTTTACAATAGGCGGAGCTAGGCAACGCTTGTCAGGCGACGAAGTCAAGGCTGATAGTAGTATGAGTCAGCAGATCGTGCGCCAAATTCGTGTGGAATTGGAAGAAGTCTTAGATATCTTGCGTCGCTAAGCGTCATGGCGCGCTTTAATTCAGCTGTGGAAGCCGCAGCTTAGAATCGAATCCCGGCGGTGCGAAGTCTTACTCAAGCGTTTGGTCCACCCTAAGTGAAGCGTCTTGTGGTTGTTAGAATCGAAGCCTTCGGGGTATAGCTCAGTCTGGTAGAGCACTCGGCTGGGGGCCGAGCGGTCGGCGGTTCGAATCCGTCTACCCCGACCATTGTATGATTGTGGATTTACGAGCCACTAGCGTGAGTCAGTCCTCAGGGTAATTTTCGATCAAGGACCATATAGGGAAGACGGAAACGGTGCTGTTGGGTTCAGTGCACGGGTCCTAGTTCGTTATTAGTTTTGTATAGCGAATGCATTTCTCCGAAGTTCTTTAGGGATTTCGAATAAATTGGCGATTACCCTAGGAAACGCAAAATTGTCGTTAGCCGTATGGTTTGAATTACCTCCAGTGCTATATGTTACAAAAAGTTAGTTACAACCGTTAGAGAGGATGTCCACGAATTGTCGTTCATATTTCAATCAGCAATTGCAAGAGGAACACTCTAGATGTGTGGAATCGTGGGGGTGGTTGCGCAGCGTCACGTCACGCCAATTTTGCTTGAAGGACTCAAGCGCTTGGAGTACCGAGGCTATGATTCAGCCGGGATTGCTATAGTAAATGGGAATAGTGCTATCGAGCGATTGCGTGCGCCAGGCAAAGTACAGCAACTTGAAGAGGAACTAAAAGCCAAACCGCTAAAAGCTGGGCTTGGTATCGCACACACACGTTGGGCGACCCACGGGGAGCCGAGTACAAGAAATGCGCACCCGCACGTTTGTCGCGATAAAGTCGCACTCGTCCACAATGGCATTATCGAGAATCACGCCGAACTGCGCGACCAGCAAACCTTGGCAGGCCACGAATTCACGTCTGATACTGATACGGAAGTAGTCGTCAACTTAGTCTACGACTACCTGCAAAAAGATATGTCCTTGGTAAAAGCGGTAAGCGCGGCGATTTGCGATTTGGAAGGAGCCTATGCGCTTGGGGTAGTGACGGTAGCAGAGCCAGATACCCTTGTCGTGGCGCGCCGCGGTAGTCCGCTTATTATCGGGCTTGGTATCGGTGAAAATTACATTGCTTCTGACGTGTTCGCCTTGTTGCCCGTCACGCAGCGGTTCATTTTCTTGGAAGACGGAGATCTCGCCGAAATAAGACGCGAAAGAGTGACGATATTCGACGCTGCTGGCAAGGTCGTGCAACGACCTGAATCCACCTCCAAATTGTCTCCTGACATGGTAGACAAATCGGGCTACCGTCATTTCATGTTGAAAGAGATTTTCAATCAACCGCAAGCAGTTGTGGATACCCTCGAAGGTCGGGTTCATAACGGCCAGCTTCTCGACGGTATTTTTGGGCACCAAGGGCGAGAGGTGCTTGAGCAAGTAAAGGCCGTAACGATTGTTGCTTGCGGAACTAGCTATCATGCTGGAATGATAGCGCGGTATTGGTTTGAGGGTCTGGCCGGTGTTCCCTGCTCGGTTGAGGTAGCCAGTGAGTTCCGTTACCGCCGTCCAGTTGTTCGCGATGGCACTTTGTTTGTTACCATTTCTCAGTCTGGTGAGACAGCCGATACGCTCGCCGCGTTACGTGAGGCGAGAACTTCCGGATATCTGCATTCGCTTGCGATTTGTAATGTTCCCGAAAGCTCGCTGACGCGAGAATCTGAATTAGTCTTAATGACCCGTGCAGGACCTGAAATTGGTGTAGCATCGACTAAGGCATTTACGACGCAGCTAGTTGCCTTGTTACTATTGGTGATTGCCCTAGGTCGTCGCACCGGCATGTCTACGGAGCTCATGTCTAATTTGATCAGTCAACTCGAAAGTTTGCCTGTAAAGATTAATTTGGCTTTGGAAATGAACGATCGCATCGCAGGGCTTGCCGAGCGGTTTGTGAATAAGCATCACACGCTGTATTTAGGCAGAGGCTCCATGTATCCGGTGGCGATGGAAGGTGCGTTGAAATTGAAAGAAATCTCGTACATTCACGCGGAAGCATACCCGGCGGGAGAGCTCAAACACGGCCCCCTAGCGCTGGTTGACGAAGAGATGCCGGTAATCTCGATTGCACCCAACAATGACCTCTTAGAAAAGTTGAAGTCCAACCTAGAAGAGGTTCGCGCTCGCGGTGGGGAGCTCTACATTTTTGCTGACTCTAGGGGCGATGTGTCGCCGAGTCAGGGAATTCATGTTCTTAATGTCGCTTCTGTGGAAGATCCCATCGCACCCGTTGTCTACACTATTCCGCTGCAACTGTTTGCCTATCACGTTGCAGTGCTTAAGGGAGCAGACGTCGATCAACCGCGGAATTTAGCAAAGTCAGTCACCGTCGAGTAAATTTCAAAGAACGTGTTTTAAACCTCGTATTTGATGTGTGGAAAGATCTAATCTAACTCTTCCGCCCAAGGTAATATCTGGTGTCCCTCCAGGTAGTTCGCTCCCAGTAAGGTTGAGGATTGGAAGAGATCTAAGGGATCTGATTCTGAATGCCCGAACTTCACTGTCGCCTCCCCCTTGAGATCCTTATACATTTCTGTTGTTTCTGCGCGCATAACAACGACTTTCTTTAGACTAGCTTTTGGCTCCGAAGCGTGAGGGATAACCTTTAAAAAAATTCGGGGAAATAGTGTGGGAGGTGAAAAATCTTTGTTATTTACATCCATGTCGATAGATATCAAATCGATCCCCCGCCTTCCGATCGTTCCTTTATAACGAAAGCCATCACCTCCGAGCTGCCAGTTGTCACCGCGCTTCATTTTATAACCCCAGATTTCTCGTGTGCCGGCCTGAACAGTATCGGTACTTGTATACCCGTAAACCCAATAGCCACCACTGATCCCGTTATATTCCACGTCGGCGACTATTGCCGCGTCATAGTACGGTTCGCTCGGCACACTACTGTCAAAATGCATCACAGATATCTGAACAACGTTTGACCGCAATCGCAGCGGTTTCGGGATCAAAGGTTTAAGGATTTTTTCATCCGCTTCTCCAAATACCGCTAAAACCCTAAAGTCGTGCTCCCATGGAGGTAGTGGGTAAGGTAAAACCTGATCGGGTATCAATTTATCCATAGAATTAAATCTCAATAATCATTATTTTAGTATTTCGCGATCACCTGTTCACTAAACTCTTCAATCATCTCACGGGCATTCTCTTTTTCTACAACCTGAATAGCAATGCTATCTAGACCAGCCTCTTCCATCGCTTTAAGCCGATCGATTACTTCGGTAGCTGGCCCGGTCAACGAGCTCATCTTGATCAAAGAGTCATTAAAATAGTTTTCTTCTCCGGGTCTGAGATAGACAAGATGCCCTTCATGGACCTGCTGGTAAAATCGTTCTTTGCCTACCTTGCTTTGTGGTAAATAGTTCTTTTCATAGTCTTGGTAAAGCTCTATTAAGTCCTGCGGCACATCTTCAGAGTGAGTGTCTCCCGTCTTGCAAAAGGAATTCTCCCAAAACGCATGGAGATTAAACATACAGAAAGGACCTACCCGTCTTATTACTCGGGGCGATGTATAAGATTCGCCATTTTGCAGAATACAAGCCGTCGTTAATGCCGATGTATGAAAGGTGTCGGGCAAAGATCGGTTTGCTTTTTTTGCCCCTGCCCGGATAGCTTCCAAACCATACCGAAAACTATCGGGAGGTTGCACTAATGTTATCCACCCGTCACCTGCTCTTCCAGTGAGTTCTAGAGACTTCGGTCCGTTCGAGGCGATGTGGATTGGTACCGGGTCAGTATTATTTACGTAACCCTTATCGCGGTGAAGAAAACGAACATGCCTCTCCCGTTCTCCGTCTCGAAATAAACATTCTTCTCCGGCTAGTAAACTTCTTACTTGTTCAACATGCTCTTCCATGTGCGACAACTTGCAAGGCGGCAATCCCATCGTATGTCGCGCAGTGAAGCCGACGCCTATGCCAAATATTACTCTGCCAGGTGCTAGTTGATTCAGAGTGCCAATTGCCTGGGCGGAGACTGGAGCAATACGGTTACTTGGCACGGCGACGTAAGTCCCCAATGTTAAAGTGGAAGTATGCTCAGCCACTAACGCCATACACATGTAGACTTCGCTGTACAACATTTGTGAATCATAAAACCACGATTTTGTGAATCCGTTGTCTTCGGCAATCTGCGCATCTTTCCAAGCATCAAGATACGGCGGGAAAGTAATTCCAAACTCCATCAGTTGCTCCTTATATTTCGTCAGGTAATAAAAGTTTAACAATCTGTTAAACAACGGGATAGTATAAAAGTGCGACGGACAAGGGACGTTCTTGTAGAATTATCGAAGATTCCGAGACGCGCATGGTTAGAGATCAATATGAGCCTAAATTTGACGGGGGAAAAAAGCAACAATAAAGTGATCACATGGGTCGGTGATGGAGATTCTTCCGTCCCAGCGAACTAAGTACAAATGCGGATTTGTAAAAACGAGATATTTTCATTCCTCTGGCTCTAATTTATGATTCCTATTCGAGACGACAACCCAACGCTTCTGACACCTTATGTAACTTACGGAATTACGGCGTTAACCGTCGCATTTTGGTTTTTGTCGCAAGGTTTCGGTAACGATCCTGCACTAACTCGCTCCGTATGTGAGTTAGGCTTAGTTCCCGGAGAGCTCCTTAGCACATTACCGGCCGGATACGCCGTTCAAGTCGGACCACAGACTCAATGCATCGTTTCAGGAAATTCAGACTGGAGCACACTAATCACTCATATGTTTCTCCACGGCAGTTGGATGCACTTGTTAGGGAATATGTGGTTTTTATGGATTTTCGGAAATAATGTCGAAGACTCCATGGGACATGCCCGTTTCGCCGTTTTCTATCTTCTTTGTGGTCTCGCTGCGGCCGGCCTACAGCTAATGTCGGATCCCGTGTCAGGTATCCCCATGGTAGGTGCTTCTGGGGCAATTGGCGGTGTTATGGGCGCATACCTTGTTCTATACCCGCGTGTAAACGTGCACATGCTCTTCTGGTTCGGTTTCTTTGTCACGACCTTCGTTATCCCGGCGTATTGGATGCTGGGCTACTGGTTTTTGGTACAAATGATTGGAGGGGTCGGCTCGTTAGGCGCCCAGGGAGGTGGAGTCGCGTTCTGGGCTCACGTAGGCGGTTTTATTGCGGGGGCATTATTGATACTAAAATTTCGGGACCCGCTATTAATTGCTCGACACCCTTACCATGGATGGGGGCGGCAATCCTCACGTCCATACCGACGCATACGGTAGGTGGGCGATGACGCCGAACATTGTTCTTTGGGTTTATTTGCTCAATTTGCTACAGCTGGAAGCGATTCCATTGCTGCGGAATGAGGCTCACTCTGGAATTTATTATCTCTATCGGGGTGTCCCATGAGAAAAAGCCTTTTTATGCTTTTACCGTTGTTGCTTATGAGTTATGTGGCATACGCCAATGATTACCCGACGGTCGAGCGCGTAGACCATGTGTTGACTTGTATGCGTTTAGCTGGCGGCCAAACAATAGATAATCTCTACTCATGCTCGTGTGAAATCGATGCGATTGCCGAAGTGGTCGATTTTGATGACTTTAGTGAAGCGCGCACCTTTGAGTCAAATAGACGTATGCCAGGTGAAAAGGGTGGATTGTTCCGAAATAGCCAGCGTGGTGACGAAGTGGTGGGAAAATTGCAGAGTGCGCGGGAGGACGCTAAGAAAAGATGTTTTATTCGAGGCAAGCGCAATTCTGAAGGCGGCAACTCAGGCTTAGCTAATTAGCGGGATATTTCTACCGCGGGAGTTTCCGGGTAAAGGCAGTCTTGTTAATGTTTGTGGAGACACAGTTAATAGGTGGCTTCATCCCAATCGAAAGCAGTTGCTGGCGAGTTATATACGGCTATAATCGTTTCCTTGGGTTGAGGGAAAATAAAAAATTTTGTAAAAATAACGACTTATAACAAATCAGTTTGAGATAAGTTGGACTCGTTAACGTTGTAGCACCTCGGTCGCGGTTCGATACTAGGTTGTGACGCCAGGGAGTCTGACGAATGCGCGCAAGCAGCGACAGAGAAACCAGTGTGGAGGACTATCTTATGAAGAAACCATCGCGGAAACGGTGGCTCGTAGCGTTAACGTCGCTTTCGATACTCCTTGTATCTTGTGTGGTGCTGTCAAACACCGAGGTAGAAAAACTTAATCAAGATCCCAACTATTGGGCCTTTCCTGGTGGTAATTACTGGAACTGGCGCTATACCGAGCTGAAACAAATCAACAAATATAATGCCCGAAAGCTTCAAGCAGCATGGACGTTTTCTACTGGGGTCTTGCGCGGTCACGAAGGTGGTCCTTTAGTTTTACCTGGTTCTGCAACAGGGCTGCCACACGATACTTTGTATATCCACTCAGCATTTCCAAACAATACATTTGCCATTAATCTCGATACCCTGGAAATCGTTTGGGAATATGTTCCAATCCAAGATTACGACGAAACGGTTCCCGTGATGTGCTGTGACACGGTCAACCGCGGCCTCGGGTATGGTGACGGTAAGATCCTGCTGCAACAGGCTGACACGACCCTGGTCGCCTTAGATGCGAAGACGGGTGAGGTTGTTTGGTCGGTAAAAAATGGTGATCCGAAACTTGGGGAAACGAATACCAACGCCCCACACGTGATGAAAGATAAGGTTATCACTGGCATTTCCGGTGCAGAATTCGGCGTGCGTTGTTGGATCAATGCGTACAACCTTAGCGACGGTAGCTTAGCCTGGCGCGCGTATAGCATGGGCCCCGACGAAGATATGCTGATGGACCCAGAGAAAACCACCTCGCTAGGTCAGCCTATTGGCAAAGACTCTTCTTTGAAAACTTGGGAAGGGGATCAGTGGAAGATCGGGGGTGGCTCGACTTGGGGCTGGTGGCCTTTCGATAAAGAGCGCAACGCGTTTTATGTCGGTACGGGTAATCCATCGACTTGGAACCCAGTTGTTCGGCCTGGGGACAACAAATGGTCAATGTCGATATTCTCGCGTGATGTCGATACCGGAATGGCGCACTGGGTCTACCAGATGACTCCGCATGATGAGTGGGATTATGACGGTGTCAACGAGATGATTCTTGTTGACTTGGAGGTGAAGGGGAAAGAGACGAAGGCATTGGTTCATTTTGATCGCAATGGGTTCGCTTACACGTTGGACCGGACCGACGGTTCGCTGCTTGTCGCTGAAAAGTTTGATCCGGCAGTGAACTGGGCGACCCACATTGACATGAAAACGGGTCGGCCCCAGGTCGATGCAAGGTATAGCCCCGAAGCGCACGGGGAGGATGTTAATGCGACTAATATCTGTCCTGCTGCACTAGG
>CAYFFH010000099.1:0-9385 GCA_964342175.1 uncultured Enterobacteriaceae bacterium
TGAAGGCCCTCATGTTTTGCCACATCACCATTTGGTCACCCTCTAGTGTCACTCGCCCATGCAACGGATGACCCATTGCCCAGATATCGTTGTACATTGGTGGTGGAATCGGCTGACAGAATTTTTCCCAGCTTGTTGCAGGCCCTTTGACGGCGAGCTGATAGCAGGTTTCGGGGCCGATTTCATCAGAAAAGTCTGCGATCTTTCCTTGCACGAATGAGACTACAAAGTGTTTGTCCCCAAACCCAATTAAAATCTCAGCATTAAAATGTTTACCTATCCAACTCATTGGTCCATTACTGTTGACAGCACCCTGCCACCGTTTCATCCAAGCTTGATCAAACATTTCGCGGTCCTCTGCAATTTCTTCAGTCATTCTCGATGGGGGCCAGATGAGAGCATGAGTGTCGAATCGCTGTCAATACTCAACTGGGCTCGAGAGGTTATTTACCTGGGTTGAGATCGGATATAGGTTAGTCAAGATGCCGGGCATTCGAATAAGGATATGTAAATAATAGTCTTTTTATTAGATGTTTATGGTGAAAATATAATGTATCTTATAAAAAAATGTAAATCGCATGGACTTCCTCACGGTAACCCAAGAACAATTTACATGATCTGTGATGAGATCGTTGCAAGGGCACATCAGATTATGAACTTAGGCTACCTCGCAGCCGGGCATTCGTTGAACGGCGTGGCTTCTTGAATTTGCTGTGGTGCACGGTGAAAATAGAATCCGACATGCCAAACTACGAATGTGATGCATGAATAACTGATCGTACATGTTGACAGAAAGGAGACATAGACGATTGCTGAGGAACTTACCTAATTTGACAGCTTTTGGACGTTACGATTTCAGACACTGGTTGGCCAATTAAAATAGGGAAAGGAGTATATGATGGATTTTGGTTTCGTATTTATGGGTGACTGCCATATTCACCCAGAGGTTAAGTATGCCGAGGACAACGGATTTTCTCACGCTTGGCTGTACGATACGCAAATGCTAGGGAGCGAAGTCTACGCAGCGCTTGCATTGTGTGCAGATCGCACTAATAAAATTAAGCTCGGCCCTGGAGTAACTAACCCGGCCTCACGTATTTCACCGTTAAGCGCTTGCGGTATGGCTACAATAAATGCGCTAGCACCTGGTCGAGCTATCATGGGTATTGGCACCGGCAACACGACACGGCGGACGATGGGAATGCCTGCTGCGCGAGTTGCCGAGCTTGAAGAGCATGTTCGAGTGTGCCGAGGTCTTTTTGCAGGTGAAATTACTGACTACAACGAAGGTGATAGGCACCGGAAAATCAAATTTTTAAATCCAGATCTTGGATTCATCAATATTGAAGATCCGATACCGATCTATATATCTGCGAGTGGACCTCGGGTCGCTCAATTAGCGGGTCGAGTGGCCGACGGAGTAATTTTGTTTGGTGCCGTAAGTCCGTCGATTGTCAAATGGATGGTTGGGCAAGTGCGCAAGGGTGCCGAAGAGGTGGGACGCAATCCCGATGATATCTATGTGCTGTCGATGACGGCTTTTTATCTCACGGATAACGACGAAGAAATTGAGACTCGTGAAGTGCGCGAGGCTGTAGGTCCTATGGTCGCTTCAAGCAGTAATATTTTTGCGTTATCTTGCCATCGAGATCCATCTGCATTACCCGTGGACTTGCGCGATGAGCTGATGGCCTTCGTTGACGTTTATCGTGAGCCAGAAGCTCCGATCGAGACACGACATCTGAAACTATACAGCGGTTATCTCCAGCACCTAAAAACCGAACATGAAGAGTTGATGACGAAAAAGATCATCCAAGCGACGACCCTTACTGGGACTAAAAGCGAAGTAATTGGGATGATTGAAGAAATGCGCGATGCCGGTGTAGACCAAATTGCAATACAACCTATTTTGGAAACCCGTTCGGTAGTAGAACAAGTTGCGCAAGAAATCATGCCGAGTTTCAAATAGTCTACGAAAAAATTGGGATGTTACCGGAGGGCACAGGCTCATGACCACCGGTAACCGTAGACAAGCCAATTGAACGCCTGATTACATTGGGGCTGTGAGGTTACCCTTTGGATAATGTATTCAAGTGTTCCGCCCAATTTTCGTATGGTCGCAGTGGAGTCCATGTTATTTCTGGAACGATGTGGGCGTAACCTAAATTCCAGATAGGTAGAGCATGTATCGCTTCATCCATCTGATCGCCATTATCAAGTTCGAGAACGGCGATCACCTCGTATTTACCAGCGACCTTCCAAATATGTTTAATTGCGCCCGCCTTTACCGCTTCCAGAGCCGCAACTGATTCCGTTCGCCATAATTCAAAAAATTCTTCGTTAGATGCATTTTCTGGCTTAACGATTTTAGCATGAAATAAAAGTTCCATTATTTAACCCTCATTGAAGAATAGGGCGGGTAACATACCCTGGAGATGTTGGGGGCGCAATCAGATCAGGGAAGAGGGCAGTAAAAGCTAGAGAGAATGTGCCTCTATCGATCGGAGGATACTCAAGTTCGCATTGCGACGTTCCTCATTAGGATCTTGGATAAACTGGACATCCCTGATATTCGTGACATATGTATTTGGAAAATGATTTAGCTCTGCACCCTTAACCACAAATGCATGGTACCAGTCGTATGGCAGCACACCCTCTTTTATGTGAGATGGTTCCGCGAGGTAAATACAAGTGTCACCGAACTCCGGAAGGGTAATTTGAGTATCTCGGTATCCGTGGCCGACTCCTTCGATTACGTCGAGACGTTCCTTCATCTTTTGCGAAAGCTCGTAGACTGTCCCGAAGGCTATAGATGACGGATCAGCTGTAAGATTACATTTACCTGAACCGTCTTCACTGTATTTATGGAATCGTAGCTTCCAGCCAGGTAATGAGACCGTACCAAGAGCTGTTATTGAGCCGATGCGGGCACCGATCCGAGAAGGGTGGAGGTTCGATCCGTATGCGAGGTAGAGCATTGTATGCATAAAATTTCAATTGAAACCGTAAGCCGTAAACTAAATATTCTCCCTGAGTCATAGTAGCTTCTATATGTGTGCGGCGACAGGGTAATAACAGTATTTTAGTTTAGAAGTAAACGGGAGACAGCTGAATTTCTATACACTTTGTCGAAGACGCTATGCTAACCTAGGGTTATTCGAAAATTCTGAGCATATTACCTAATGACGAATGTAGTAGAAGCGTTTTCTGAGGAAGATGAAGCCCACATACTTGACGCGATCCAGGTTTGGCTGGACAAAGAGGTCCGCCCAGTAGTGAAGCATTTTGATCACGAGGATGAGTATCCACACGAAGTCGTTCAGCAAATGAAAGAAATGGGCCTGTTTGGATTGATGTACGCCCCAGAACACGGCGGTCTTGGCATGTCGGCTTGCGGCTACTCTAAAGTCATTACTCTTATTACGGAGACTTGGATGAGTCTTGCAGGGGTAATCAACACACATATGATTTTAGGAGTATTAATCGGGCGCTTTGGTACGGAGAAGCAGAAAGCACATTTCTTGCCGAAGCTTGCTAGCGCTGAATTGCATGGTGCACTTTGCCTTACTGAACCCGATGCCGGGACCGATTTACAAGGGATTAAAACGATCGCCAAAAGAGATGGTGACAAATATTTACTAAACGGTTCAAAAATGTGGATTACAAACGGTATGTACGGCAGCCTTTATGCCATTTTGACCAAAACCGATCCGACAGTGAAACCCGCGCATAAAGGAATGAGCTTGTTTTTGGCTGAACGCGGCCCAGGTTTTAGTGTAGATGGGAAATTGAAAAAGCTTGGTTATCGAGCGCTGGAAAGCGTGGCACTAAGTTTTAATGATTACAGTATTGATGCTGACCGGATTTTGGGTGGGGAAGAGGGGCATGGCTTCCACCATGCAGTAGGGGGTCTGGAGTTGGGTCGGATCAATGTCGCCGCCCGTGGCGTTGGGATAGCCCGTGCTGCAATGAACGACGCAGTGCGCTATGCGCAGGAACGAACAACATTTGGGAAACCAATCTGTGAGCACCAATCAATTCAGATTAAATTAGCTGACATGGCAACCCGAGTTGAAGCTTCGCGTCTTTTGGTTGAACAGGCAGCTGAGAAATATGACCGAGGTGAACGCTGCGATATGGAGGCGGGTATGGCGAAGCTATTTGCGTCTGAATCAGCCTTATCGAATGCCACAGAGGCCATGCGTGTGCATGGAGGTTATGGTTATTCAGAGGAGTTCGATATCGAACGTTATTATCGCGACGCACCTTTGATGTGCATAGGGGAAGGCACTAATGAAATTCAACGCATTTTGATTGCACGACAATTGGTTAAGCGGAATCCTATATAGATCCCGTACCTTGCTAACACCTCGAATTTTGAGAGACAGGATTCAAATCTGGTGCAGTATCTCGAGGTGTGCTATTTGCCTTTGAAGTTTGGCGTCCGCTTATCAAAGAACGCGTTCACCGCTTCAATATGATCGTCTGTATTCTGCACGATAACTTGCATCGCCGCTGACATCTCCATAATTGTTTCGAAGTTTGTATTCATCCCGTCACGCATCAATCGTTTTGTCATGCGTAGTGCATGTGGCGGCTGCTGAACGATTTTTTTGGCCAGTTCATATGCAGTATCCATTAATGTCGCTGCAGGGACGATTTCCGAGACTAGACCCCACGATTTCGCTGTTTCTGGACTTACAACATCACCGGTGAAAAATAGATGTGCCGCATTTGACCAACCAATTACACGTGGCAACAACCATGCGCCGCCATCACCTGGGAGTAGACCAACCTTAAGAAAAGTTGCGCCGAATTTTGCCGTGTCTGCGGCTATACGTATATCGCAAGTGCAACCAACGTCGTTGCCAAGGCCAATTGCGGGACCATTAATAGCAGCTATCGATGGAACTTCGATATCCCACAGAGATCGAATTATCCGGTGAATGTTTTTTCGGTAAGCTGTTTCACGCATTTCTAATGGAGTAGCGCCGAAGGAGCCTTCACGGTCGCGCATCGCTTTGAGATTGCCGCCAGCAGAAAACGCCTTGCCGGCGCCGGTTAGTATTACGCAGCGAATATCATTGTCGTTGTTTATGTGTTCGGCAGCCTCGGCAAAGTTTTGACCATCTCCTTCCATCCCGAGTGGATTACGGTCGTTGGGACGATTCATCGTTAATGTCGCAATATGTTTGTCTTTTTTAAATAATAGATCGTTATTCATGTTGTTCTCTCTAGTTTTATGCTGAACACTTTGTACCTACGGAATACATGCGCATTCGGCCATCAAAACTTTATCTCTTTGTAGTGAACTATTTCTATCAGCTTGTGATGTAGTGCCAGATATTATCTCCCCCTTTAGTAGTGGCAACCCGTCCGAGATACTCTGCCCACTCGCCACTGCCGCCGAACTGAGCGCGCCATGCCCACAGTCGTCGAGTAAAGAAGTGGTATCCATATTCATAGGTAAACCCGATGGCCCCGTGCACCTGATGTCCGATGCTCGTGATCGATTCGACTGCGTCGCTTGCTCGGCATTTCGCCGCAGCAATTTCAAATTTCGCATCGCGGTCATTTCCTACTATCCCGCACGTATCCATCTTGCGGAAGGCGGTAGCGGTCATTGCTTCGATCGTCGCTAAAGATCCAGCCATTATGGCTAGTTGGTGTTGGATAGCCTGAAAACGAGACAAGGTGCGCCCAAATTGTTCCCGCTCTCCTACATATTTAATAGCGATTTCCAAACAGCGCGAACTCGCTCCGGCGATTTGCGCACTACGTAATAACGCACACAACCAGCGGATTCCGTCGGAAGGGAGAACAATGGAGGCCTGGTAGAGCACGGGTGTACGATTGAACGAGATGGTATCGCACGGGTCATGGCCAAGGTTTTCTTCACGGGAGATTTCGACATTTTCCCGGGTTGCAACAATAAGCTCTCTGTTTGATGTAATAGCAACGTAGTAATCGGCATTCCGTCCCCATGGAACATGCCGAACTTGACCGATTAAAGTATTGTCGACGACATTAGTACTAGGTAGTGTTTGTGCAATTACACCAGCGACACCTAATGGCAATTCAATAGATGCGCATTTAGCCAGCCAACCGGCGAGGATAGCTTCGGGTACAGGCAAGGGCACGCAGGAGTAGCCACATCGGCGAACAACCACATAGGCATCGGTCCATGAACCATTCATCCCGCCTCGAGCTTCATCCACCAAGACTTTTGTTATGCCAAGTTCCTGGATTGTATCCCACAGATCTTGCGACCAGCCTGTTTCTTCGACTGATGTTAGGAATTCACTAGTGATTAGATCGTCAAAAATGCGTGCGACGCTTTCTTCGAGAATATTACGTAGTTCACTCATCGTAATCCTAACCCTCTTGCGATGATTCCACGCAGTATCTCTGGTGTTCCGCCTCGTAATGAAAAAGATGGTGCTAGTTGAACAAGATTCCCCAAAACTTGTTGGTAGTCTATACCGTACTCGGCAAGGGTTGGTTCGAGATCAATTATTTCCTGTGCTAAGCCGGGGAGTCCTTGTTCAAAGCTACACCCGACATCTTTAACGATAGAGGCCTGTAGGCTAGGATCTTTGCCATCATTTAGCATTCCGGCTACGCTTAAAGACATATTACGTAGTGCCACTAATAGTGCTATCTGGGCTCCGATCCTTTTCAATGTCGCTGCTGATGCGTCATCTTTAATTGTATCGATAAGATTAGTCAATAATACATAACAAGAGAGGTAACGTTCTGGCCCGCTACGTTCAAATGCAAGTTCTTCTACCACTTGTTTCCAACCATCTCCTTCAGTTCCAATAAGTGCTTCGTGAGGAATCACCGCATCCTCGAAAAATACTTCGTTAAATTGCGCGCGCCCAGTTAGATCTTTGATTGGACGGCATGTTACTCCAGCAGTGGGTAGTTCGATAAGAAATTGGGATAGACCCTCGTGGCGATTTTCTATGATTGGTGATGTCCGGACCAACGCGATCATATAGTTAGCTTGATGTGCGTGTGACGTCCAAATTTTCTGTCCATTGATGACCCAGCCACTATCACTGCGGTCCGCCCGCGTCCGCAGTGAAGCAAGATCGGAGCCCGAATTGGGTTCGCTCATGCCTATACAAAAGCATACTTTCCCTGCGGTGATCCTCGGTAGAATTTTTTTCTTCTGCGCTTCTGTGCCATAACGTGCGAGCAAAGGACCACTTTGACGATCAGCGATCCAATGGAAGCCTGTTGGTGCCCCAACCGCAAGTAGCTCTTCGACAACAACATAACGCTCGAGCGGCCCCCGTTCATGGCCTCCGTACGCCCTAGGCAAGGTCATCCCGAGCCATCCTCGCTCGCCGAGCTTCCGCGAGAATTTCGGGTCATATGCGTCCCAACTATTACTTCGGTAGAGCGCACTAAATGGGGCGCATTCGGTTTGTAGAAAAGTACGCACTTCCTTGCGCAACAGCTCGAGGTGACTCGGTAATTCATATGGTTCAAAGCGCAATGAATTGATCGCGGTCATAAGCCTGCCTTTTTTGCATACTCTATGGCTTTAGCCGCAAAGATACGCACCATAGTTGCGTCCTTTGGGGCTTCTGGGTTGCTCGCGGTGCCATCTTGTACGCGTTTTATTATCCCTTGGTAAATCGCGGCCATACGCCAAACTGTATAGGCTCGGTAGTAATCGAGGTGTTCTATCTGGGTGAGGCCACTCAGTTCACAATACCGTTTCGTGTATTGTGATTCACTAGGAATCCCCAAGGCGGTTAAATCTACCCCCGCTAGACTGCTTACTCGTTCCTCAACCTGTGGCAACAACCATGGGCAAAGATGATAAGTAAAATCCCCTAAGGGGTGACCGATTGTTGCAAGCTCCCAATCCAGCACTGCGACAACTTTCGGCTCGCTTGGATGGAAGACCATGTTATCCATGCGGTAGTCGCCATGGATAAGGCTGGTTGCGTCATCTTTTGGAATATTTTTCGGCAACCACTCATTCAACCGATTCATATCGTCGATTATCTCAGTTTGGGAGGAAACGTAGGTTTTATTCCATCGGTGGATCTGGCGGGCAAAATAATCTGTTGTCTTTCCAAACCCCTCTAGGCCGATCGATTGATAATTGAGATTCTGGAACTTTACTAACGTTCTGATCTTTGCATCATAGATAGCCGCCCGCTCCACGGGACTAATCCCCGGTAGTGACATGTCCCAAAAAATCCTCCCTTCAACCATCTCCATTACATAAAATATTGTGCCTACGACCGTGATGTCTTCACACAAACACAAAGCACGCGGCACTGGGAAATCTGTCCCATTCAATGCTGAAATAATACGAAATTCGCGGTCAACAGCGTGCGCCGACGGCAACAGTTCTCCGGACGGTTTTCGCCTCAGGACGTAGTTTCGCGATGGAGTGATTAACTGGTAGGTGGGATTAGACTGTCCACCTTGAAAACGTTTAATCTTGAGTGGTCCTTCGAAGTGATCGATGTGTTTCTCGAGATACTGTGTTAGGCGCGACACGTCTAGTCCGAGGTGATATTCAATCTCTTTCGATCCGGAGTATATTACTTCTTTCCCAGAGCTCATCCTGAATTTAATCCTAAATACGCAATACTATCTTTTTATTAGGCTACTGAATTCACGCTTAGAATGTTCTAGATGGCGAATTACTAGCCGGCGACTATGCCTTGGTCGTGTAGCTTCCCAATCTCGGGTTCACTCAAACCAAGCAGATCAGCTAAAATTTCATTAGTGTGTTGACCTAGATGTGGTGCAGATATTGCAGGTTCCCGTTTAACTGCTGAAAAGGACATCGGCTGTCCGGGAACGAGGTAGGTGCCGATATTAGGTTGTTCGACCATGCTGAAAATCGGATTGTTTTCGGACACGTCAATATCTTCTTCCACTAATTCCTGGATAGTTTGGTAGACTCCCCAACAGCATCCGTTCTCATCAAGTGCCGCTTTTATTTGGTCGAACATGGCTGATGTCGTCCAACCATCGATTATCTCGCAGATTTCATTGCGGGCGGTAAATCGATCTCCTTCGCGCGAAAAATCTAACTTTAGTCTGGCCTCTAGCGTGTCCATTTCGGTGCTAAAGCCACCGGCACGTTGAAGACCGGACCACTGTTTTGGCGTAATCGCGATAATCATCATTCGTTTACCATCTGCGCTTAAAAAGTCGCGCCCTAATGCACCATATACGTTGTTGCCATAGCGCGGACGCTCTGATTTATTGATAGAGATCTCGCCAATAAAGCCAAGGTGCCCCATCGTGGCTAATGCGCAATCGGCGAGTGATAAATTTATCAATTGGCCGTCTCCGGTAAGGCGCCGATGTCGTTCCGCAGCTAAAATACTGAGCGCCGCCATGT
>CAYFFH010000100.1:0-9333 GCA_964342175.1 uncultured Enterobacteriaceae bacterium
TGGTTTGCTTCAGGCGCTACGGACACCGCAGCAACGGCGGGCACGGTAATGTTGGCGGCACTTCCGATTATCATCGGATTGCAGTTTACTCTTGCAGCAATTGATTTTGATATTAGGAATGTGCCGAGCGTTCCATTGCAACGGTTGTTGTCGAATAGTTTGATCGAACCCGATCAATCAATTTAACGGCAATCCACGCAACTGCTATCGCGTAGTAATTTATGAGGTAGACGTTATAGCGTGGGATACTCACTGATACCATGGCATATAAAACGACCATAATAAATGGTGGGAACAGCAATAAAGGGACGCCCCAATCTCGGTGCCGAAATGCTATAACAGCCAATATTAATAGGCATGGGACACCCAGCACGGCAAGATAACGGCCTGTGAGGATGCCACGCCAAGCTAGCGGAATGCCAACAAAAGCGTGCTTGAATGGTTGTGTCAGGATTTCTGTTTGGATTAAGTATCGGGTCAGGCGATCGCGATCGCCATTAATTGCCGCGAGGCCATGTTCGAAAATTTCTGTACCGTCCGTGTAAAGGTAGGACGCTTGGTCAGTGCCGAGTTTTCGATACGTAGATTGTGGTAACAGTTTCGCCGCGAGCGTCTCGCCGTGCCGGGGAAGCCAGTATACGAATGCGGCCGCCCATTCGGACAAAGACATTCTGTTGTAAGCACTGCGATAGGCAATGACAACATCGCTGTATCCTTCGGTGATTGAAAGCCGATCGAAATGATGGTGGTTCCGCATCAACCATGGTCCAATGACCACACAGAGCGCCAGTATGAATATAGCGTTCGCGCTCCTAGTGCGCTTCCAGCCAAGCACAAAAGAAATTCCTATCCCAAACACAACAAAGCTATAGGCGAGGTATATATACTCGGCTCGGGTCAAGGTTAGAAGTCCCATAATGACCCCTATTCCCAGGGCCCAATGGCGGTGTCCCGATTTCCAAGCACCAACGAGCGCGAGCATCAACATTGAAAATAAACACAAAATCAAAACAGTCGGTAGTAAATAATTTGCTAGTGATATTGGCTTTGTAGACGCTAGTGCTAGACCAGCGGCAAGCCAGGCGATTGACGATCGCTGAAAAAGCAGCATTGTGGTCAACCACAAACAAATTAGAGTTACTATAACGAGGACATTTTGGAGTCCGACGATCAGCGAGTATTGATTCGGACAATTAGTGGCTGCTGCTGTGTCTGTGACTACGCACTTCAAACTTAAGCTTAGTTTAGAGTCCAGCACGATCGCAAACGCAATTAGTGTTGGGTATAGGGGACTGTTTGCATTTCCCGGTGCGGGGATCTTGTCACGGTCGGTCCCAGAGAGTCCGAACACCTGGTGGTCGTGTATATTTAGCGCGTAATCGATATAACGTAATGAGTCTAAGGTCGGCCGTGACGTCTGATAAAAGAAATTTTGAAGGAGTGTTACTATCAAGATGGCGATAACCACGAAAACGATACATTCGTATTTGGAAAAATAGAATCGCTCTCGGGATCGCATAATGTGAAAGTTTACGTCAAATCGAGCTCTGGCGTGGAGTCGCTCATCGAACTAGTGAGACTCTACCAGTTTGTATTTCGATAGCGATCGAAAATTACTCCGTGTTTTTTATGTGATACACCGTGTGCGGCTTGATATTGAGTGATCTAATGGTCGACTTCTGATGGGAATGCGCCGCTCTACACTATGGTTGGTTTCAATCACCTCGAGCTTGCTCCTTTTGAGTGTAGTTGTCGGTCAGGTGGACTGGCGGGTTGCGCGTTCGCTAATTTTCAGTATTGACTATGGCTGGGTTGCCGGTGGGATCGCGTTACTAATAGTAGAAGGGTTGATTACGGCAGCACGGTTTCGGCTTTTAGCACGAACCACTGCAAGCTATAGCGACTGCCTAAAAGCGACCGCGTGCTACGTAGTGATGTTGATTCTTCTACCAGCTCGTCTTGGCGAGGTGGCAGGCATCGGATTTATCGCACGATACATGCATGAGCGCGCAGGAGCGGCAGCGGCTAGCCTACTATTTCAGCGCGTTTTTGATGTGATTATACTGGTTACCGTTCTGGCTGCGGTGTGTTTTTTGACTATCGGCGGCCTGGGCACTTTGCCGGTTTTGGGATCGACTGTTGTAGTGACCACCCTTCTCATTTTGCTGCTAATTCGGCTCGAAGCGTTGCTAGCGGTTGTCGTCCGTCCTTTGCTGCATCGGCGACAAGAAAAGTGGCCACGGATGTTTATACGCACTGCATTGCAGGTCCGAATGGTCCGTCGCCACCATATTAATTGGAGACGCGGGTTGAAACTAAGTGGCTATACTGTGCTCAAGTGGATTGCAAATCTATCTGCGATCGCTTGCGTTGTGCTAGCAGTTGCTCCCATGTTGACGCCGCTGACAGCTGTAGGTGTTGGGATCGTCTACAATTTAGCCGCTGTCATTCCAATCCAAACAGTAGGCGGTTTTGGTATTAGCGAGGCTGCGTTATTGGGTAGTTTTAGCTGGATGGGGTTTCCCCTCGAAACCGGTGCACCAATAGCTATTGGGATACGCCTCGTGTTAATCAGCGCGCCAATCCTGTTTTGGCTCGGCGTTACACTAAACACAATTATCGGTCGGTTCCAACTGACTGCTAACGAGCGTATATGATTAGTAATAAAGTTGCGGTTGATCGCGACGTCGATCAATTATATGAAGAACTCCGTAATCGCTACGGTTCGAACAATCCTCGTGCGAATGGATATCTCTATGAGGGATATTTTCGTCGCGAACAGAGTTTACTTTTCCCTTTACTCAACTCGGAGGCTGATGTTCTAGTAGATGTTGCCTGTGGTTCGGGTCTGATGATACAGCCGCTGATTGATAAACGAACCCAGGTGATAGGGATAGATTTTAACGCCGATGCCTGCTCCGCTGCGCGGCGAAATGGACTCACGGTAATACGTGGAGATGCGTTTTCATTGCCGCTAGCGAATGCGAGCATAGATGAGATTATTTCCTGTCAATTTTTTAATCAACAGCAAGCATCGGCGGTACAGCATTTTATTGCTGAGACCGCAAGAGTACTGCGTCCCGGAGGTCGTGTGATTATGGTATGGCGGAACGGTACGTCATTGATCCACCGTCTCGCATTACTGTGCCTTGGGTTAGTCGGGAAACTACGTCGTGTACCAAGTTTTCCCCATGAGAACCATCACCACGGGTCTATCCGTTCCTACGCAGAGAACGCTGGGCTCACCGTAGTATCGCAGGCTGTTTCATTTCCGCCGTCGGGTTGGATGAGTCCTGCGATCGATTCTGTCCTTGCACACATCATAGGTACATCGAATATCTGCGTGCTGGAGAAATTTTCCGAATGAGGTCTGCAATGTGGTTGTGATACGTCGCTTGTCCGAATTCCCTTGTCAGCGTTGGAATCGTTTTGTTATGGAGCAGAAGGAGGCAACTTGTTTCCATCTATCCGAATGGGCAGAAGTGTCGATGAGTTTGTATGGCTGGGATCCATACTATCTCTATGCTGAAGACAGTGACACGATCAGGGCGGTACTGCCACTGGTACATGTTAAGCATCGGTTCGCACGTCAAGCACTAGTGTCGACTCCTTTTTGCGTGTACGGGGGTGTGCTAGCAGAAAATTCACAAATGACGCAGATCTTAGAGGAGGCTGCTGCCGACATCGCTCGTGAACTCGGCGTCGCGTACCTTGAGGTCCGTCAATCAATTAGATCCAACCCGCAATGGACAACGGCAGATTTGTACTGCACTTTTAAACGGCAGTTACTCGACGATGTTGACGCTAATTTTGCTGCAGTACCTCGCAAGCAGCGGGCGATGGTAAGAAAAGGTGCGAGTGCAGGATTAACGGTATCGTTCGGCCACAACCAAGACTTGTTTTACGAAATCTTTGCGGCGGGCATGCGCAATCTCGGCACCCCAGTTTATCCGCGCCAATTGTTCACAATCCTGTTGCACATTTTCGGTGATAATCTGGACATACTACTCGTTGAGCGCGAAGGTAGGCCACTGGCTACCGTATTGTCATTCTATTTTCGTGACGAAGTATTACCTTATTACGCTGCTGGTTTGCCAGAGGCGCGGGCTTTTGCAGCATTTGATTTCATGTATTGGCAATTGATGTGTCACGCGGTGGAGAAAGGAGCGCGAAAATTCGACTTTGGGCGCAGTGTGCGTGGTAGTGGGGCGTTTGCCTTTAAAAAGAATTGGGGCTTTGAGCCGCGTGCACTACCGTATCAGTACGACTTAATAGACGGATGTGAAGTTCCGACAATGGATCCCCACCGGCCACTGTATAAGGGTTTGACAGCTGTGTGGCGACGTATGCCTCTAGTGTTCGCTAATGCGATCGGCCCAGTGATTTCGTCGCGCCTCTACTAGGCGACACGGTCGTATGGACAAAAATACTAGAGTTCTGATCTCGGGTGCCGGTGTGGCCGGTCTAACCTGCGCAATTTGGCTCGGGCGACAAGGGTTTCGTCCCGTTGTGATCGAAAAATCATCATCTATTCGAGCCGACGGATTTATCATTTCGTTATCTCATGAGTCTTACCGATATGCAGAATCCCTCGATTTGTTGCAAAAGATTACGGCGAAGAATGCAGGTATCAAGCAGTCCAGTTATCACGATCGCGATGGGCGAGCTATGCTGAAGCTTAAATATGAAGATCTATTTGCCGGTATCGATGTTGTACAAATCATGCGAGACGATCTCGAAGACATTTTGTACGACGCGGCTAAAGATATTGCAGAAATACGGCTCTCGACTTCGCTCGCGATGATTCAACCAGACGGGGATAGAACCCAAGTAAAGTTCGATGATGGGAGTAGTGGGGAGTTTGATGTCGTGATTGGAGCGGATGGCGTACATTCGAACACACGGAGCTTGAGTTTCGACGCGACGGAATATACTAAATATTATCTTGGGTTATTTTCTTCTGCATACCGGTTACCAAATACCATAAATTTACATGAAGTTTTTCAAAACCATATGGAACGATCGCGTTATATGTGTGTTTACACGACTCGTGACAATGATCTGGGATGCGTATTTATTTGGAAATCCGACAAGCTTGTGGCGCCACCGCCGGCTGCACGTTATCGCGAACTAAAATCGCAATTTGAAGATGCTCCCGCGTTGGTAACTGAAGTAGTCGCCGGCTTTTGTAGAGATCAGCCCATGTATATGGATCCGCTTGTTCAACTAGAAATGAGGAGATGGAGCAAAGGAAATGTCGTGCTGCTTGGCGACGCGGCCCATTGTTTGACCCTATTATCGGGGCAGGGTGCTTCCTCGGCATTTTGGGGCGCCTGCAAACTAGCTCAAAGTTTGGTTGCTTGCACTAAGTCGGATGCATTTAAAGCATATGAAAATGCATTTCGGCCGATGATTACTGAAGTCCAATCAGCTACGCGCCTGGCAGCGAAATGGTATGTCCCGGGTTCGGCAGTGCGATATGCTCTGCGCGATGCGGCGATGCGTTATTTGCCTGATCGGTTATTTCAGCATTACTTCAAAAGCAAATACTCTAAAGCCTAATGGCGCTCGCCGTGAATAAGAAACGTCTTTTCTTTACGTTCGATCTAGAGGATCACAGCCCGGAAAGCACACATTTAAAGCGTTACCCCGAGATAACAGATTCCATATTAGAGTTCCTTGAGGTGCGGGAAATGGAGGCCACAGTGTTTGTACTCGGTCGATTAGCGCTGGATGATCCATCACTGATCAGAAAGATATCGCAAGCGGGCCACGAAATAGCTTTTCATTCATTAGCGCACGTACATTTGACCCGCGAGACTCCGGGTCGGTTCCAACGGGAAACTGCGGACAGCAAAAGGCATCTGGAGGACATTACAGGTAGACCGGTGGTCGGCTATCGCGCTCCAGCTTTTTCGTTAACGAAGGAAAGTCGCTGGGCAGTGGATATAATCGGTGAGCTCGGGTTTGCGTACTCTTCGAGTTTGTTGCCGGCAAAAAATCCGATCTATGGTTTTCCAAATGCTCCAGCGCAACCGTTTCGGTGGCCAAATGGTCTGCTGGAAATTCCAGCACCGGTCGCACGAGTCGGCCCCGTCGTTATCCCATTTCTGGGCGGAATTTATCTACGCTACTTGCCCCTTTCTTTGATTCGAAGACTTTTGGCAACTGGAGATCTGAACCAATGTTATTGGACATACTGCCACCCACATGATTTCGACTATCAGGAGCCATTCTACCGAATTGAAGGAACCTCACTCGCAACGAATCTATTGTTGTGGTTTAACCGGAAGAATACGTTTAAAAAATTGGATGGAATTTTCCCATATTCCAATACACCGAGTGGGGCGTGCTCGTTCGCTAAGTGGATCGAGCGGGGCGCCTTCGCCGAGGTGCCCAATTTCTATCCAGACAGCGTATGAGGATGAAAATTTTTGTTTTCACTCTAAGGAAAATTCACAAATTTTGAATAGGCTTGGGATTATCGGAAATGGTATCGGAACCGTGCGAACATGCATAAAACCGTGTGCCGTAATGTCTTCGATTAATCGATTCACGTTGGTGTGATGGTAGTCGCCCTTTCCATGGAAGCCGGCTGCGACGCGACCCAGTTTATACAGTAAATTTTCTGTCGGGCCTGAGACGAGTAATTTGCCGGCTGGTTTGAGAATATTGGCAAATTTCGATAAATAAGTCGGTAGGTTTTCGAGGTGCTCTAACACGTCAGCTGCCACGATCACGTCAATTTCCGAATTAGGGATTTCGTCGAGTGTAGGAACAAAATGCGTATCAAGCGAACGCCGGGCACACAATATTTTGGCGTAGTCAGGGAAAAGCTCGACGGCGAACGCCCGATCGAACCGACTACCTAGCTCCGGCAGGAACAATCCCATTCCGCACCCGAATTCGAGAGCAGTGCGTTCCGATCCTGCACCAAGAAATTTCGCGAGGACTTCGTATCGGCGCCACATCAGCCATCGGACTAATGGGTTTGTGTGCGAATATGAAGGGATCGCCATTTCATCGCGATCATGATTTGACATGCCGGTAACTGTAGCGGCCGTGATTTCGCGGATGTCGCTGAGCGAGGCTTTATCAATCATGATCGGAATAGCACAGTACGCGTTGTGTTGCGGGTATGAGGTTTACGTTCTGTGGTGCTATTCCCATATGGGCGACCGGAATCATCAAAAATTAGGCATGACCTCTCGTGCGAATAACTCTACAGAGTCCATTGCGTCGATACCGGTGATTCCCGGCATATGCATCCAGCAAACCATTTCGGTCGGATTACAGGCTTTCTCGTATCGTTTTATCGACTCGATAGCAAAATCAGGATCACCGATGATGTAGCGATCTTTAAAATTTTCAAACCCGACTTGTTCGTAGTCCGTGATGATACTACCGTCATCGGCCCGTAAGACTCGGTCGCCTGCCGCCGAAGCTTTTCCATATATTTCGCGATACAGATGATTTACCGCAGGCGCGGCGATCGCTTCAGCTTCAGCCATCGTTTTTGCAATAAACACCTGTCTAATAATTGGTCGTTCTGGGATTTTCCATCCAATCTCGGCCGCCATTGATTCGTAAGGCGCATAGTGGTGCATCAACTCGTCTACGCCGTGACGAGGCGACATGATCTGAACAGCGTTACGGCGCGCAGCGCGTTCGAGCGATTTCGTGGCGGAGACTCCGTACCAGATGGGTGGATGAGGTTGTTGCATCGGCTTTGGAGTCATGACGGTAGGTGGAACTTGGAAATATTTTCCGTCGAATTCAAATTCATCCTGGGTCCACGCGGTGATCATTAGATCCAGCGACTCTTCGAAACGTCCAATCCGCTGCGCGCGTGGGATACCATGGGCGGCGAATTCTTCGGCAACATAACCTGGGGCGCCACCAAAGACGAATCGACCTTGCGACAGGTTGTCCAGCACGGCGATATCTTCGGCAAGTTTTAGCGGTGCGTACATGGGGATAAGCAACACCGCCGTGCCAATGCGCATTGTTTTCGTTACAGCAGCAGCGGCTGCGCAGGCGATCAACGGCCCAGGGCATAGACCATCGGTCTTGGCGTGGTGAGTTGCCATGAACATCGACTCGTAACCCAAGTCTTCGGCGAGGGGCAAACAATCAAGCATGTCTTGATACGGCCTGTTCCACGGGATACCACAGTTAGGCGGAAGCTGGAAGGTAAACATTAAACCAAATTTCATCGTCATATCTCTCAGGCATGCATTACCGGATCAATTTTACAACCTATCCCATCTAAGGTCTCCCGAATGGCGTCAGCAACAGAAACCGAATTGGGGCCATCCCCGTGGATGCACAGACTTTCTGCGTCGAGTTCCACCAGGGAACCGTCGTTGGCTTCAACCTTTCCGGTCTCCACATAACGTCGCACTTGAGACGCTGCAAACTTCACGTCCGTTTCGTGTTTTTCGCGTTGTAGAATCAACGACCCGTCGGGAGCATAGATAAGATCTGGATAAATTTCGCCCACTACTCGAATACCGAGCTTTTTGGCCGCCGAGGGCATTGCCGCGGTAGTGGGTGCCGGCCAGTATAGGATCGGATCGTCAGACAGTTCTTTAATTGCCGCTGCAACTGCGGTTGCGAGATCTTCGTCAGTTTTTAACACTGAGTAAAATGCGCCGTGGGGTTTTATATGATGGAGTTGCATGCCTTGGGTAGCGAGCGCGCCCTGCAACGCCCCCACTTGATAGACAACGTAGGCGTACGCATCCTCAGGGGTGATGTGCATCGCGCGCCGTCCAAATCCCAGTAAATCTGGAAGACCCGGATGGGCGCCAACCGCAATGTTGTGCTGTTTCGCGAGTTTCACGGTTTCGATCATCGTCAGGGGATCACTAGCGTGGAAGCCGCAAGCAACGTTGGCAGTTGTTATACGAGGCATCATTCCGACGTCATCACCCATATTCCAATTGCCGAAGCTCTCGCCCATATCGCAGTTGATATCCATATTTTCAAGCATATTAAATCTCCGTGCCCATAGTATGCTCAGTCTAATGCGTAATGCGTCCTAAGCGAAAGGAAAAAATAAGGCAGTGGAAGCTCGTATTGCGAAGGACGCAATTCCAATCTCTTTGATAGAAGTTTACGCTTATTTGACACCCCTCACTTCGATCATGATAATCCAGCTCCTGCATTTGTTTAGTTGACTTGGAGGAGCGGGTTAACTTTAGAGCATAGTCTCACCGCAGGCGGGTAGCCCCGGAGTTTAAGAACGATTGATTCCGAGGAGAAGCTGCTCTTACTAAAGCGCCCGTAGCTCAGCTGGATAGAGTACCTGGCTACGAACTAGGGGGTCGG
>CAYFFH010000101.1:0-9323 GCA_964342175.1 uncultured Enterobacteriaceae bacterium
CCTTTGGCCAAAGCAGCGGGCTAAAGCTGGATTAAGTGCAACACAAATATCGATATCGAATGGGGCGATGCGAGCCATAATAGAAAACTATGCGCGCGAAGCTGGAGTGCGGAATTTGGAGAAACAACTAGGCCGAATCGCTCGCAAAGTCGTTGTAAAGGTTCTGCAGGCGCCAAAATACAAAACTAAAGTGACTCCAGATAATTTGGAACAATTTTTGGGACAGGCGGTGTTTCCTAAGCAAACGCCGCTGCGCGGAGTAGGTATTTCAACCGGACTCGCTTGGACAGCGCTAGGTGGAGTGACGCTCGATGTTGAAGCGACCCGCGTCCACACAAAAGGTCGCGGTTTCAAACTCACCGGACAGCTCGGCGAGGTGATGCGTGAATCGGCAGAGATTGCTTATAGCTACGTTACGTCCCACTTAAATCAATATAGCGCCGACCCAACGTTTTTTGAGAATGCTTTTGTGCACATCCACGTGCCCGAGGGTTCAACGCCGAAGGATGGTCCTAGCGCGGGAGTAACGATGGCCACTGCTCTGTTGTCGATTGCTCGCGGGAAACAAATAAAGCGATTAATTGCGATGACCGGCGAATTGACTCTGACTGGTCGAGTGTTACCAATTGGTGGGGTACGCGAAAAAATCATTGCTGCAAAGCGGAGCGGTATAAAAGAGGTTATTTTGCCGGCAGGTAATGCAGGAGATTTTGACGACCTTCCGGGTTACATAAAAAAGGGCATCACTGCAAGCTTTGCAAGTGACTACAGTGACATCGCTACAATTATTTTCAAATGAGTTCTGGGTATTCGGCTAACGTGGTTCATGGCATTTTAGTTGACGTCGAAGGCGGTCTTAGTGCGGACACGCCGTGAGGTATGCCTCTGGTGTATCCAGTGCTTGTTATAGGTAGATTTGAAATCTATTTATTACGGCGTATTAGTATAGCGACTAATCGATTCGGGAATTCTGGCAACATCACGCATGCTAGGCCCCCAGCGACTAAATTCAGTATAGCTACCACGCCAAAGATCTTGGGGATCGTGATCTGCAAGTGATACAACACAACGGTGAATAGAGCCGAGAAAACCATAAATAGCGAATTCATTACATTTAAGGCAGCAACCGTCTGCGCACACCGTGGGCGGTATACTCGAGCCTGTAACGCTGCGTATAGCGGTACGATGAAGAAAGCACCAAATGTGCCTATCAGCGCGAGAGCTACAAACGCGTGTAGCGCGGGAGGGTAGATAAGTGCGTGTTTCAGGGTTAATAGAGTGGTTGTAACTTCCGGTTTCCCAACGAAAAAAAAGTCCGCTGCAAATATAGAGATCCCGATACAACCTATGGGAACGAGGCCCAATTCAATTCGACCACCGGAAAATTTTTCGCAAAGTAAAGATCCGATTCCAATTCCGATGGTAAAAGATACATTCATTAGAGTTACCACTTGTTCGTCGGCACCAAGTAACTCCTTGCTATAGGTTGGCATCATATTGAGAAACGTCGCGCCCAGAAACCAGAACCAAGAGATGGTCAGAATGATGGTCAATATTTCCCGGTCTGCTGTCGCATTACGTAGCAATCGGACCGTCTCTTGGGGTAAATTCCAATTGAGATTAATTGAGGCATCCGAGGGGTTCGCCTTCGGAATTTTCAAAGAAGATAACCATCCGATGAAAGCGACGAGCACAACGCACGATACGACAAATGCAGATCCCAATCCTTCAACCGAAGCTAACATTCCGCCGACAATTGCTCCAAGTAATATTGCGCTATAGGTGCCCATTTGGATGAGACCATTGCCACCTGTGAGTTCGGCGCTATCTAAATGCTGCGGGAGGATTCCATATTTTAGTGGTCCGAAGAACGTGGATTGGGTACCCATTAGGAATAGAACAACAAATAAGAAGGCCGCGCTCTCGAGCCAGAAGCCAAGGGCGGCTAGAATCATGACAACGATTTCTAGGAATTTAATCCGACGAATGACTGACGATTTTTCATACTTATCGGCGATTTGCCCCGCTAGTGACGAAAATAAGAAAAACGGGAGTATGAATATTCCGCCGCTCATCACAACTAATGATCGAGTATCCATTCCAAACTTATCAGATAGCGTAAACGTGATAAAAATAATAAGCGCGAAACGAAAGACGTTGTCGTTGAAGGCTCCGAGAAACTGTACTGCGAACAAAGGAGCAAAGCGTCGTAATCGAAGCAATTGAAATTGGTTCATCGGTTTTTGCCTAAGCTACATAAGTCATGTGCGACGACTCGATATTCATTTAGAAATAATGGATATATCGGATAGTGTCAGAGTTCGAAACAACCGGAGCAAACATTAAACTCAATAATCGGATCACCATTATTATTCAAATACGTTTAGGGCCGTATCATTCAGGCGAACTGTTTTCCCTGCGTCATGTTACTGATTAAAGACCTGCCCATTGTCGCGTGCGGTTTTTTTTCTGTTACCGTCGGAATATTTCACGTAATTAAGGACCTTGTATATTTCCCGACGAGCACGATTAATGCCGCCGAGTGGTCGATGTTGGATCAGTGCCCTCCAGGGGTTGTATGAAAGGTTCTCACAGAAGTTCATTTGCCTATCTGAATGAAAGTCTTGTGTGTCGATAGTTAACAAGGCGACAGGTTCGAAAGGTGCGAGAGACTGATTCCAAACCACACTTGGATCTTCGATTGGCATCTCGATGGCGTCTGTTTGAAACTGCAGTAGAAACTCGAAACATCCCTCGCTTCCACGCAGATGCTGTTTTAAAGCCTCGTGCTGGTTTTCGTTATTGCTTATTTCAGTTGGTTCCTTGTGCAACCGACGGCATGGACGCGCCGAATATTTAACTGCTCGGTTCTCACCATAACTGTACGCTACGTCACTCCACCAGCGAGTATTTAAGAAATTTTCGGGTAAGGGCGATATCTGTTTTGCATTCACAAATAATTTTATGTGTGAGTCGAACGGATTGAAGTAGAACTTCAGAGCCTGATCTGAGGAAAATGCTTCGACTGCTTTGGCGTATGTTTCGACATTAGGATATGCGAATGTATGCTTTGAACTTAGCAAGAGATCGTGAGAGCCTTGATCTGTAGAATAAGGTGAGTGCAGCTTTTCTCCGGGAACGCCGCCTAACTTGATTGCCATCTCAGCGACATCTGGGTCACCTGCTGCGTGGGGATCTGCGTTGTTTGAGAATCTAACCCACGCTGGATATTTTGCCCCAGGTTGGAAGATTCCAATCGCAAGCTCAGGCCTAAGATTTTCCACCACTGAAAATTCGGCATGGACACACGTGAAAAGCGAATCGCGAAATCCCATTAAGATTCGAGAATCTTCGTCTCGTGCTTCGATTTGCCGCTGAAATTGCTTAACTAGCCAGTTAACGTACTGCTTTTCGTTAACCGGGATCTGTTCTTCTGCGATGCCGATCTCTAGCTTACGATCACCGTCGCGCAACGCGAATATCGATAGGATAGCGATCCCAACGACGCACGATATAATAATATTCGTGCGAGTCTTCACGGCTAAATCGTCGGGTACGTAGTATTAATATTGCCAGCTGACAGGGTGATTTTGCCCAACTAAAAAGGGATATCGTCGTCAAAGTCGTCCAGCGGAGGCTCCGGAGAATTTCTTGTCATGTTTTGTTCTTTGTCGCTGCTCGAATCAGAGTTGTTAGCTCGGCGACCTTCGTCTTCGCTGCGGCCGCTACTGCGGCCGCCAAGCATTTGCATTTCGTTTGCGACGATTTCGGTCGTGTAACGATCATTACCATCACGGTCCTGCCATTTTCGTGTCTGTAGTCGTCCTTCAATATACACTTGAGCGCCTTTTTTTAGGTACTCTCCGACGATTTCTGCAAGCCTGCTGAAGAACACTACTCGATGCCATTCGGTACGTTCCTGTTGATCGCCAGTTTCTTTATCGCGCCACGATTCTGCAGTTGCTAGGCGCACGTTCGCCACGGCACTACCGTTAGCTGTGTAGCGTATCTCCGGATCTGCACCGAGATTCCCAATAAGTGTGACTTTGTTTACTCCGCGTGCCATTTCTCGCCCCTCTTGATCTCCATTAATTTACGCCTCCATGCTTAACTATTCGTGTAACCTTGGATGATCACTGGACTCTAGCCCAAAGATCGATTTCGATTCTACCCAACGCCGCGATCTGTGTCAGTCGCTTCCTCGACAGGTACTAGGATACTGTAGATTAACCAACTCCCGGCGACTAAGGCCGCTATCGCGAATACGAAACGAAAGCCCGCCGAACCGAATAGAGCACCGCCGCCAAGACCCCCAATAAATAGACCAACGAATTGTGCTGTCGAATACGTCCCTAGAGCTCCGCCGCGCCCAGTCTCAGGCGCTGCGCGGGAAACCATACTCGGTAGTGAGGCTTCAAGGAAATTAAAGCCGATAAAAAATGCCGTCAATCCTACTGCGACAGTCATCTTATGCATCGGTCCAAGCCACAAGACGAGTTCGCCCAGGAGCACAGTCAGGATCGCAAGTTGAAATAGGGCCCGGCCGACTCTAGCCCGATGCGACAGCATTATCATCGGAGTCACACATAACATCGAGACGATCAATACCGGAATGTAGATCCGAAAATGCCGACCAGATTCGAGCCCGAGACCTTCTTGCAGCAAAACAGGAATAGAGACGAAGCTCGCTGCCAAAATACCGTGTAAACAGAATACTCCAATGTATAGGGAGAGAAGGCCCCGCGGAGGTGGCCACGTAATCTGTCGCGCTTCACCCGGTTCGGCTGAGACAAAGCGTGGTGGCTTCGGGACGGCGTACATTAGTATTGGTATCGCCACTAATCCGAGTGCTGCCGAAATCCAGAACAACCCTACGAGTCCAAACACTGAATCCAACCACGGACCTAGAACGAAAGCCGACGAGAAGGCCAATCCGATACTGATACCAATTAAGGCCATCACTTTTGTTCTGTGTTGTGGCCTGGTCAAATCGGAAGCCAGTGCAAGAACTGCGCCAGATATTGCGCCAGCCCCTTGGAGTGCGCGTCCTGCAATTATGGCTGTTATTTGACCCGTGATTGCAGCAACCACTCCGCCTGCGGTAAATATCAATAGCCCAATTGCGATCACGGGCTTACGACCGACGTGGTCTGACCATCGGCCCAACGGAATTTGCAGGGCGGCTTGAGTAAGGCCATAGATGCCGAGTGCAGCACCGATCAAAAAAGGTGTGGCGCCCTCGATCCGGCTTGCGTAAAGCGCGAGTACGGGTAGCAGCATAAACAAGCCAAGCATACGCAAGAAAAATATGCTGGCGAGTGCCGCCGCTGTGCGAAGTTCTGTCTGGTTTAAACGGTCTTTATTTTGCACGTGGTTCAGTTTGTTCAATTAGCGAAAAACGTCGTATAGTACTCTATTCCCTTCCTTCTCTTAATGGGCTAACGACAACTGCATTATCGATGGATACGATCTCTCTGCGCGGCGCACGGACTCACAATCTTCAGAACGTGGATATTGATCTCCCGCGTAACAAGCTCATCATCGTCACTGGATTGTCCGGTTCCGGAAAATCATCACTTGCATTCGATACGATATACGCGGAAGGTCAACGGCGCTATGTAGAGTCACTATCCGCCTATGCACGTCAGTTCTTATCGATGATGGAGAAACCTGATATCGATCACATCGAGGGACTTTCTCCTGCCATTTCTATCGAACAGAAATCTACATCTCACAACCCCCGATCTACGGTCGGAACAATCACAGAGATCTATGATTATATCCGGTTAATGTACGCTCGCGTGGGAGAGCCGCGCTGTCCAGATCATGGTGAGGTGCTTGAAGCCCAGACGATATCACAGATGGTCGATCAGGTATTGGCGATGAAAGAGGGGCAGGCTTTGATGTTGCTTGCCCCAGTTGTGCGGGGCCGAAAAGGAGAGCATGTTCAAGTATTCGATTCATTATCACGACAAGGTTTTGTGCGTGCCTTTGTGGATGGGGAAGTCGTCATGTTGGAGGATCCCCCCGTCCTAGAGTTGCATAAGAAGCATGACATTGACGTCGTAATCGATCGTTTTAAAGTCCGCGACGAACTGCAGCAACGTTTGGCGGAGTCTTTTGAGACTGCGATTGACCTCGGTGATGGTGTAGCCCGGATCCGTGAAATAGATGGGCCTCCCTCGAGTGAAATTTTGTTCTCAGCGCGTTTTGCGTGTCCACAATGCGGCTACAGCATTGGCGAGCTAGAACCACGCTTGTTTTCTTTTAACAACCCCGCAGGTGCCTGCAGCCGGTGCGACGGCTTGGGTGGTGTCCAGTATTTCGATGAAGAACGGGTAGTTCAGAGACCGGACCAGAGTTTGCCTGCGGGCGCCATTCGCGGTTGGGATCGGCGCAATGCATACTACTTTCAGCTTGTGAGTGCACTGGCCAAGCATTTTAAGTTTGACATTGATACACCGTTTAATGAATTAAGCCCAGAGATCCAAAAAGTGATTTTGTACGGTAGTGGCGACACCGAGATCGAGTTTTCATATTTTCGGTCGGCCGGAAATACCTACATCCGCAAGCACGTTTTCGAAGGCATATTACCGAATATGGAACGGCGCTTCCGTGAAACTGAATCGAATGTGGTCCGGGAGGAACTCGGTCGTTATCTCGCATCAAAGATCTGTCCAGACTGCAATGGAAATCGTCTCAATCTCGCCGCTGCAAACGTTTTCGTAGCAGGGCACCGGATCCCGGAAATAACTAAGATGCCGATCGGCTTGGCACAGAAATTTTTCGCGGAAATCAATTTACCCGGCCATCGCGGAGAAGTTGCGAGCAAGGTAATCAAAGAAGTGCAGTCACGATTACAATTTTTAGTAAACGTCGGATTGGATTATCTTACTTTAGATCGTAGTGCAGATACGCTGTCTGGCGGTGAGGGACAACGTATTCGATTAGCGAGCCAAATTGGCGCGGGCTTGGTCGGAGTTATGTACATCCTAGACGAACCGTCGATAGGATTGCATCAGCGTGATAATCAGCGTTTACTTAATACACTTACTCACCTCCGCGACCTTGGCAACACAGTGATTGTGGTCGAGCATGACGAGGAGACGATAAAAGCTGGGGATTATGTCGTCGATATGGGCCCTGGGGCTGGGGTACACGGCGGCAAAGTAGTGGTTCACGGTAGACCCGAGGTGATTGCAGGGTGCTCGGAATCACTAACAGGGCAATATATTTCGGGGCGACGTCGCATTGAGATTCCAGTGCTCCGTACGTTGCGCGACGAGCAGCGAATTTTCCGAATCATGGGAGCCACTGGTAATAATTTAAAGTCAGTTGATCTCGAGATTCCAGTCGGACTGATGACCTGTGTGACTGGGGTGTCAGGATCTGGTAAATCGACGCTGGTTAATGACACCCTACACCATCTGACTGCACGAGAATTGAACAAGGCTTCGCACAAAGTTGCACCCTTTAAAGACGTCTCCGGACTAGATTTCTTTGATAAGGTTGTCGACATCGATCAAAGTCCAATCGGTAGGACTCCGCGTTCAAATCCGGCGACCTATACCGGGCTATTTACCCCCATTCGTGAACTTTTCGCCGCTACTCAAGAGGCTCGATCGCGTGGTTACAAGCCCGGGCGGTTTAGCTTCAATGTTAAGGGTGGGCGATGTGAGGCGTGTCAAGGCGACGGAGTGATCAAAGTAGAGATGCATTTTTTGCCAGATGTTTACGTCTCCTGCGACGCATGCAAAGGTGGTCGTTATAATCGCGAGACTCTGGAGATCTTGTACAAAGGTAAGGATATCAGCCAAGTCCTCGATATGACCGTTGAGGAGGCGGTAAATTACTTCGAGGCTGTTCCGGCGATTTTCCCGAAATTGAAGACCTTACTCGATGTTGGGATGTCATATATCCGCTTGGGTCAAAATGCGACCACATTATCGGGTGGGGAGGCGCAGCGCGTGAAACTTGCGCGGGAACTCTCCAAAAGAGACACTGGCAAGACCCTGTATATTTTGGATGAGCCGACTACTGGGCTTCACTTCTATGATATCGAGCAGTTGCTCAAAGTACTCCATCGCTTACGGGATCACGGCAATACGATTGTTGTCATTGAGCACAACCTCGACGTCGTAAAAACTGCCGACTGGGTGATCGATCTCGGACCTGAAGGTGGCAGCGGTGGCGGGGAAATTGTTACTGCGGGTACTCCGGAGCAGGTAGCGGTGCATCCTAGCTCCCATACCGGGCGTTACCTGGCGCGGCTATTAGGTGATCTCCTCAATGCGGATAACGCTGAATATTCTCTTCGACCAGCGTAAACCATTGTGTGCCGTTCGATTTAAATCGCAAGTTGTCGGCCAAGGCCTTGGCCAAAAAATAAAATAATAGGAACCTGTGTTAGCAGTTTGATAGCACTGGCGATTACCAAACCGGATCCCTGCGTGCGCAATAATGAATCTAGCCGGTGGCCGTGGGTTTTGGCTATGATTTGGTTGAGTCGACGGCCAAAATATACAACACAAACTATGAGCAGAAAAATATCTGTGCCAGGCCATAAGGTCGTTGTCGTTACCCCGAGATAATTCGTCAAAGCAGAGAACAACAGTCCGCATAACAAACAAGCTTGGATAGGAAGGATAATTTCAGATTTTATTCCTAGCTTCGGGATAAATGTGGCAAGGAACCCGGTTAGGCATAACACCGACAGTAAACTCAATGTGTGATCCTGTTGCTCAGCGATTAGGACGCCTATGGTGGGCGCTACGCCCAGGTTGAAGATTTCGGGGTATGCCAGATACACAAGTATTATCAGGGTGCCGGCGCGAAGTAGCGGTGCGACAAGCTGGTCCCAGCACCACTGTAACAACTGGTTGGCGGCTAGTAGTCGGTGCAGCCAAGACTCAAGAAATGGCTCCAATATTGCGAGCAAAACGAAAACTATTACCGCAACGATGATGTTAGTGCTAGTCGATACATTAGAAAAGATCATTTCCACGAATCAATCACAATATAAATTTGCTGTATTGAGTAATCCGTGATCTGCCATCGCGGGCGCCAGTAGGTCATAATAACGTCTTTCATTTCATTACACGTAAAAGGGAAAAAATGTCAGCGTTAATTTGCGGATCGTTTGCCTACGACAATATCATGGTGTTCCAGGGTTATTTCAAAAACCATATCCTTCCAGATAAGATCCATATGCTAAACGTGTCTTTTTTGGTGAAGGAAATGAGGCGGGAGTACGGCGGGTGTGCTGGGAACATCGCCTATAATTTGCATCTACTCGGCGGCGATCCGATTCCAATGGGCGTCGT
>CAYFFH010000102.1:0-9266 GCA_964342175.1 uncultured Enterobacteriaceae bacterium
TTTTGATGTGGCACCGTTTGTTCGAATGGCCATGGGCGATGATATCGTCCAATGTCGGACGCAAATTAAGCGAGGAATGGCGCTTTATATCGGAGGCATGGGTGCCCGTGAAAAAAATTTCTATAATGATTATGCCAAGATGCTTGGATATGAAGAAGCTGCCATAAGAATTCAGAATTTTTTTCTATCGGGCGACAAAGAGGCCGCAGCCAGGGCTGTTCCAGATCAATTAGTGGATGAAACAGCTTTAGTCGGCTCTCCTGCGCATATCCGTGAACAGTTAGCTAAATGGAAGACAGCCTCGGCACGGAATGAAGTAGGCACTATGATCGTGTCCGCCAAGAGCCCGGATGAGGTTCGATTTCTCGCGCAAGAACTTCTTTGATCGGGCTGGGTTGTTTTTGACTGGAGTATGGGGTTTTTAAAATGGCGAAAATAACTTATGTATTGTCATGACGGTTTTCGGGAATCAGTGAATTATCTCTAGACGAATTAGTTTCGAATGGTAAATTATTTCTGCATAAGATTTTCTAATAGCCGTTTTCGCGTTTCGGAATAACGTCTAATTCTTTTTTTCTCAAACTTCAATTGCCCGAGTACGTTTAATAAGGAGATGAACGTGTAATGCGGCATCTTTATTAGATTAGAATACAGAGTGTTTGAGTGATGTGAATCTGTAGTTGCTTGATAACAGTTACATTTCAATATGATCGTGGCATTCCTAAATCATGTTGCGCTGTGTAGTTTAGAATCATCTCTTCTGATACAGGCGCAAATCGAAATAGGCGTTGATCTCGCCAAAGGCGCTCTACATGGTATTCACTGGCGTACCCCATACCCCCCATGGTTTGCATTGTTTGTAGGGTCGCCTTGTCGCAGGCTTGGGAGGCGATAAGTTTTGCGAGATTCGATTCCGCACCATACAACTCACCTGTGTCGCAAAGGGTAGCCGCCTTATAGTTCATCAATCGAGCGCACGAAATCTCGGCATATGCTTGTGCTAGTGGGAATTGGATTGTCTGGTAGGCACTGATCGGGCGATCACCGAAGACCTTGCGGTCATTGGCATAATCAACTGCAAGTTTTATTGCTAGTTCCGCACAACCTATAAGGCCGGCAGTGGTTACTATCCTCTCAGTGTTTAGTACGTCAAGAAGCTCATGAAAACCTTTATCTAATGTGCCGATCAACTCCCCCGGTTCTATCCGTACGTCGTCGAAAAATATTGCGCTCGAGTCAAGTGTGTTCGTTCCAAGTTTCTCGATCTTGCTATGGCTGAGGCCTTCGCGCTCGACATCGATCAGAAACATTGTAATTCCATCAGTTCGGCGCTTTACGCTCTCACTTTTCGTCGTTCGGGCAATTACCAGCATTTTTTGCGCAGATGCTGTTCCCGTGATCCAATGTTTTCTCCCATTCAAGATCCAACCATCACCGTCTTTGGTGGCGAAGGTTGAAATCTCTAATGTGTTAGTGCCGGCATCAGGTTCTGTGAGCGCCATGCAGCAATTGAGCTCTCCGGTGATTAATGGTGGTAACAGTTCACGCTGCATCGTTGGGCTACCGTATTTCCCGATGGCTACTCCACCGAATATGGGATTCACCATAAATAACTGGCCGACCGTGCTGCCACCGCCGCATTTCGATAGCTCTTCGATTGCTATTGCCATTTCCAGCATGCCAAGATCACTACCGCCGAATTCCTCAGGCAAGGTAATGCCGCCTATTCCGGCGGCGCAGACCTCTAACCAAAACTCACTCGGGAATTCTTTATTTTTGTCCTGTTGGCGCCAGTACTCGAGACCGAATTTTTCGCCGACTTTTCGTGCCGTGTCTGCAATCATGCGTTGTTCGTCTGTCAGACTAAAATCCATATGATGAACCTCTACAGAATTATTTTGCTGAACTAAATTCGTGCTTGCGCGAGGATCAGCAAAGGATCTTCGAGTAGGCGGATGACCGCTTCAAGTAGGCGGGCGCCATCCGCGCCGTTCAAGACGCGATGGTCACCGCCCAATACTAGCCCTAGTTCTTTCCGCAACACCGGCGCGCCGTCGGCGTCTGGCCGAAATACCGATTGCTGGCGGCCAACCCCAAGCGTACTAGACTGCCCGGGCACGATTAAGGGGAGAACGTGGTCAATGTTGAAACTACCTAGATTGGTAACGGTGATAGCTGCGCCAATCGAGGTGTCCTGGCCTAGGGTTCCGTCCCGAGCTTGTGTTACGAGCTTCTCGATTTTTACCGCATTAGCGGCTAATCCATGATCGCCGAGATCGGGAGCCACCGGAGCGTGAATACCATCTTCGATAGCGACTGCGATACCAACATTGGATCCAGGCAACACAAACAGACGCTCATTGACCAACACCGTCCGAAATTTCGGCGTATCAGCAATAGCGAGTCCAACCGCGCTCGCTATCCAATGGGTTAAGGTGATCCGTCCGATTTCCGGTTTCTGTTTTAGTCCCTCGTGCAACCACAGCAATTCTGAAATTTCGGCAGAGGCGGTTAAATGAAAGTGCGGGATCTCCGTGTGAGACCGTGACATCTGTGCTGCTACAATTTTCTGAACACCGCTCAACGGGGTGCCGGAACCTAGATTCTCGGTCGAATTCTCAGTAACAGGTGCTGATGTAATTTTCGAAGTTGTAGCTGCGCGGTGTATATCTCTCGCAACGATACGCCCGCGAGGGCCACTGCCGGATAGTTGCGAGAGGTCAATACAATATTCCCGCGCCAATTTTCGAGCGTGAGGTGATGCGATGATTCGTTCGCCGATCGTTGGTAACTCATCAACTCTTGTTGCATCTGCAGGTGGTTCTTTCGGGGTCTTCCTGCGGGACTCTACGGTTGTGGTTCCCGAGTGCTTCTTTATGTTGGTTTTTGGGGCGCCTGCCCACGTACCAAGTGTCGTACCAACGGGCACGGTTTCGTCAACTTGGACGATGATTGATTCAAGGACTCCGTCGCGGTCGGCTAGGATCTCGTTTGCAATCTTGTCGGTCTCGACGACATAGAGAACATCCCCGGTCCGTACTGCAGTGCCTGGTGTGACCATCCACTCGATCATCATGCCTTCGGTCATTGTAAGTCCGAGCTGCGGAAGTCGAATTAGATAATCTAAGGTCATGTAATTTAGGTCCCAGTAAAGTTGGCTGGTCGTTTTTCTAGGAAAGCTTGGCAGCCTTCATGGGCGTCGGTCGAATCCAACACTAGGCCGATCATGGCTTGTTCGTATTGCAGGGCTGCTGACATTGGCATGTCAGCGCCGTGGCCAACACTACGTTTCAATAGTTTTAAGATGAGTGGCGATTTGCTTGTGATTTTAGCTGCAATGGTTTTCACTAGCGTGATTAAATCGTGCGGTTCGCAAACATAATTGACGAGGCCATATTCAAGCGCCTCGGAAGCGGTAATCTGGTCACCGGTGAACATCATTTCTTTAGCTCGACATAATGGTAGCTGCCGGATCAAACGTTGCGTTCCGCCGGCGCCGGGAAACAACCCCAACGTAATTTCAGGTACGCCAAGTCGTGCTTTCTCTGACACAACGCGGATATCGGTTGCCAGAATTATCTCTGTGCCACCGCCAAGTGCCCAACCATTAACGGCGGCGATGGTTGGCTTGTCACACAATTCGATCCGTCGAAATACTCGATGGATTAACTCTGCAAATTCTTGATAATGCTGTAGGCCTTGGCGTGAATCGAGATCTGCAATATCACCCCCAGCAACAAAGGCGCGTTCTCCAGCCCCCGTTATCACGATTACGTAGACGTCATCATCTGTTTCGGCGGATATGAATTTGGTCTCTAAGGCCTCAAGGGTAGGTCCGTCGAGTGCGTTCAGTGTCTCTGGCCGGTTGATCGTGATCCAAGCTTGATGATCGGCGACTTCCATAAGAATATTATTGTCGCTCGACATAATGCTCTCCTCCTTAAATATAACTTTGTTATAGAACGATTTCTTTTACCGCAGCTGTCACCTTCGCTGCAGATGGTGCGTACTCTGATTCAAGCGCCGGGGAATACGGGACTGGGGTGTAGGGTGCGCCAATGCGCCGAATCGGGGCGTCCAGTTCGTCGAACCCAATGTCGGCCATTCGAGCCGCTATTTCAGCACCGATACCGAAGGCCTCCACAGCCTCATGCAAGATCACCAGGCGATGGGTTTTAGTCAGGGATGTGAGTACAGTAGCTTCGTCCCAGGGTTGCAGTGTACGTAGATCGATAATCTCGCAGTCGATCTCGTCTTCGGTTAATTCCAATGCGGCAGCCTCAGCCCAATGTACGGCTCCTCCGTAGGTAACAATCGTGACATCTTTCCCAACCCTTGCCACGCGAGCACTGCCGAGTGAAATCGACTTCGGTGATTCGCTGAATGCATATTTCTTGGCGTACAGTGATTTGTTCTCGACAAACACGACCGGATTAGGATCTGTAATTGCGGCTCGTAGCAGGCCATAGGCGTCTTCAGAGTTCGAGGGACAGACTACGATTAAACCTGGAATGTGGGCAAACCAGACCTCGAGGCACTGGGAATGCTGCGCCCCAGCGTTAAGGCCCCCACCATGTGGGGTGCGTACGACAAGTGGAGCGGAATTTTGTCCGCCAAACATAAAATGTGTTTTCGCGGACTGATTGACCAATGCATCCATCGCCAAGGTGCAAAAATCCATAAACATGATTTCAGCAACGGGTTTGTAGCCGGTTAAGGCAGCGCCGAGGGCGGTCCCAACTAGTGCGGCTTCAGAGATAGGGAAGTCGAGCACCCGTTGGCTTCCAAATTGATCGTGTAGCCCGCGGGTTACTCCAAATGGGCCACCTGCAGCGGCAATGTCCTCACCTAGTAATATTACACGATCATCCTCGATCATGGCGTCGGCCAAGGCGCGCCCAATAGCCTGACCAAATCGTACTGATTCACTATTCATGGGCATAAACTTCAGACTTGGCGGTAGTAAATTCGGGATTAGGCCCGGCTAGCGCGCTCGCAACCGCCTGTTCGATTTCCTGCGCTAAACGTGGTTCGATATCTTCAAGAATCGCTGGTGCAATGCCAGCCCGGATCAATTTCTCACGAAGGTATACGATTGGATCACGTTCTGCCAGGGTTGCAAGATCTGATTCGTCCCGATACTTTTGAGGGTCGCCTTCGAAGTGACCGTGGAACCGCTCTACTTTGCATTCGAGCACATATGGATGCGGTTTTTTCCGCATTGCAAGGATAATGCTCTCAGAAGCGTCCGTTACAGCACCAACATCGATACCATCGACGAACTGGTAGGAGACACCGAACGCTTTTGCGAGTTTCTTTAAATTTCCTCGAAATTGTTGGTCGGTCTTTGAAAATTCGCCCCAACCGTTGTTTTCGCATACAAATAAACAAGGGAGAGACCACAGTGCCGAAAGATTGAGGCATTCATGGAAAATACCTTCCGCTAACGCGCCATCACCAAAGTACGCTACCGCTATATGATTAGCGCCATCGAGCTTATGTGCTAGCGCGCTTCCCGTTGCGATAGATAGGCCGCCACCTACAATACCATTTGCTCCGAGCATGCCAATTGATGAGTCCGCAATATGCATTGAACCGCCCCTACCTTTGCAGATGCCACCTTGTTTGCCCATCATCTCGGCAAAGAACGGAGCCAAATCCATCCCTTTAGCAAGCGCTTGCCCGTGTCCACGATGAGTTACCGCAATTGTGTCTGAGTTAGTTAAATGTCGACTGACTCCAACCGGGACCGACTCTTGCCCAATACTGAGATGGATGAAGCCTGGAATTGCGCCGTCGGCAAATAGGGCCGACAAACGCTCTTCGACCATCCGAATACGCTTCATCAAGCGGTAGCAGTCGATCAAAAAGTCGCTTTCGGAAAACGTTAAGGGCTCCGGCGGCATAGATGTTGGCGTCTCGTCGCTCATAGCGAAGGAATCCTTGATAGTCTATGTTGATGTGTTAAGGGGATGCTAGGGTAGCTACCAAGGTGTCATTGCGTCAACAAAACAGGTGCCAGTTTATGCTAATAGGATCTGAGGCACTAGAATGTGCCATGTTGTATATAGGATACCAAAATGCCGCACGATAAAATGGCCTTAGTCGGGTTCATGCAGGCGCAGAACTGTTCAAACTTTCCAGGTTCGTGGCGTCATCCTGATGCGCGGCAGGATTTTCTAATGCCAGATTATTATCAGTCTGTGGGAAAAACGTTAGAGCGAGGTAAGTTCCAACTGTTATTTTTTGATGACAGGCTGGCTATGCCTGACATCTATGGTGCGGATCATTTTACTGCAGTAGAGAATGGTATTCGTGTAGTCAAGATGGATCCTATAACAATCCTAGCGACGATTGGCGCTGCAACTAAGTTTATCGGTATTGGTGGAACTTTGTCGACGAGTTATTTCGAGCCGTTTCACATTGCGCGTCAGTTTTCTACCCTCGATCACATGACAAAGGGGCGCGCAGCTTGGAATGTGGTCACCTCGTTAAACGATTCCGAGGCGATGAATATGGGTAGGCGGCAGTCAGTTGGCCATGATGAACGTTACGATCGCGCTGATGAATTTATGGATGTAGTTTTGGGGCACTGGGATGCGTGGGCAGAAGATTCATTGATCCTTGATCGACAGACTGGCCGTTTTGCCGACGGGGATAAGGTTAGGCGACTCGATCATCAAGGAAAATACTTTTCCTCACGTGGCCCTTTTACGGTTCCACGGACGCCACAGAACCATCCTGTTATCATCCAAGCAGGGCAGAGCGGGCGCGGTCGAGAGTTTGCGTTGCGCTGGGGGGAATTGATTTTTGCAATATTTCCTAACTTGTCCTTTGCTCAAAAGGCGTATGCCGAAATGTTGGCAGAGGCTAATAGGCAAGGTCGCGATCCAGATTCTTTTCGGATCGCATCGTTAGTCTATCCGGTTGTGGCTCCAACTCAGGCTGAAGCAGAAGATAAAGCTGCCCTGATTGAGGGTTTGACAAAACCCATTGATTCTCTAGCGTTGCTCTCAGAAGTACTTAACTTCGATTTCGCAACTAAAGAAATTAATGAACCGTTCAGCGACGAAGAATTGGCTAATCTAAGCGGCCTACTCGCGATCCGTGATCGCGTACTTAGTCTTTCCGGGAAAAAGAATCCGACCGTTGCTGACTTCATTGAATACAGCGCTCGAGGTACGATTAAAGAAGCGCCAAACTTTGTCGGTACGGCAATCCAGGTCGCAGATGGGCTTGAAGAGTGGTTCAGAGGTGGGGCGTGCGATGGTTTCGTAATAGGTGCCAGTCATATACCGGGTACTTATAATGATTTTGTGGACTATGTTGTGCCAGAACTGCAAAAGAGAGAATTACATCAAGCCGATTATCTCGGTAAAACTTTGCGCGAGAATCTTGGGTTTTCCGGATATCGTATTGCCAAGCGTTCATAACAGCGGTCCGACGGTGACAGGGACTCCGTTATAGATTGGCATCCCTGTTATCGGATCGACCAGGCGATCATCGGTCAAGTCGTTTACGCTTACTGCGGCGTATTTTGCAGCTACGCTGAGCCGAACACCGTCACGTCCGTGATCGAATCCATGAGGAATGCTTACTACCCCCGGGGCGATATCTTTTGTTGACTTCACGGGTATGTGTATCTCACCTGTCTTTGAGGTCACTCGTACGACATCCCCGTCGTAAAGTTTACGTAAGGCAAGATCTTTTGGATGCATGAGTAACGTGCACAAGTTCGAACCACGCATCAGCCGCTCGCAATTTTGCGTTTGAGTGTTTTTGCTGCGCACTTGACGACGCCCAACTAGCACCAATTCTTCGGTCGGAGGTTGATCAAAAAGATCGCGCTTTAAGCGTTCAAGATCCATGGCGAGTTCGCTTGGCGCACAGTGGATTTTCTGGTTGGGCGTTTGCAAACATTCTGGCATGCGTGATTGCAACGGACCTAGATCGATACCATGTGGTGCACTCTTCAATTTCTCAAGGCTCAATTCGGCTGGATGACCAGTCGATTTGCTGTAGTGACCGCTTTGCAATGCGAGATCGACTATTTCCGATGGACTGATCGTCGGTTCAATCGGAAGATTTTTACGAGCAGCAATACGTTGCCCTAGCGCAACTAGGATCTCCCAATCGGACATGCCGTCCTCGGGAGGCTGAATCGATCGCTCTGCAAATTTTGTGACGTTACGTGCCGCTAGTCCATAGAAGGCAAGTTCATAGTGATCGCACTCTACGTTTGGTAGCGCTGGCAAAATAACATCCGCATGACGTGAAGTAGCGGTAATGTAGGGATCGAGTGAAACCATGAAATCCAGGGATTGTAGTGCTTCATCGAATTTGCGACCGTTAGGAAAAGATAGGACGGGATTTGAGGCAATACAAACGAAGCCACAGATTTGTCCTTTACCCGGGGTTAGCATCTCGTCAGCGAAACTCGATGCGGGTACCTCGCCTCCGAATGACGGGAGGCCGTGAATTCGTGTGCGCCACTCGGCGTAGCGACCACGGTCGCTGTTCGGGTCTTGGGTAACATCTACTGCCGGAGTGTTTAGCATGTAGCCGCCTGGTCGATCAAGATTGCCGGTAACGATATTAATTAATGAGAAAAGCCATTGGGTAACTGCACCAAACTCTTGTGCGCAGGCTCCGATACGACCATACCAAACAGCGCGTTCAGCAGCAGCGAATTCGCGAGCTAGCTGGCGAATGGCGTTTGCGTCGATACCTGTCACACTAGCAGCGCGTTCAGGCGTAAAATGCACCATGCTCCGTTCTACTTCCGCAAGTCCTTGGAGGAATGGCTTTAATGCGCGTGGGTCGATCAAATTTTCTTGAAATAAAGTGTTGAGAATCGCCGCCGCAAATGCGGCATCAGTGCCGGGGCGTATCGCGTGATGCTCAGTGGCCATTTTGGCCGTCTCAGTTCGTCGCGGATCAATGATGACTAATCTCCCACCTCGATCTCTTATTGCTTTTAGGCGATCACGCACACCGGGTGCGGTCATCATGCTCCCGTTTGAAACAAGTGGATTTGCTCCCGCAATAACCACGAAATCAGAGCGATCTAAGTCCGGTGTTGGCAGGAGAAATTGATGTCCGTACATGAGTGCACTCGGGAGCAGGTGTGAGATATGGTCAATGGATGCTACTGATCCACTATTGCGAGTATTTAAGGTTTTACGAAAGTAACCAATGTGCGTCATGATGCCGTAAATCGTTCCGTAAGCATTACCAATAAAATCGGCTACGGCATCATCGCCATG
>CAYFFH010000103.1:0-9266 GCA_964342175.1 uncultured Enterobacteriaceae bacterium
TCGAACGGATTGACTCGGCATCGTTGAGTGCTGGCCGCGAATTAACGATTCCGTTTGTCCGCGATGTCCTGGATCTTAATTAGACATAACCTATCTGCTTGATTAACTGCTCAGTGATCGCCGAGAGACTGCCCCGCGTGGTAAGTACAACCGCTGTTCGGTCACGGTGATTTAGTTCCCGCCCGTTCCTAGTAGCATCACTGCTAAGGCTGGGTAGGCGTGATTCTGGGGACCTAGATATCTAGCACAATATGCTTTGCCAAAATTAAGGTGGGAGCATTATTAGCTGTTACTCTAGCGATAATTTATCGATGTTTTTTGGCGGACGCCCGAGAACGGCGCGTGCGCCGGCGACTACAATTGGGCGTTCAATCAAAATTGGATTGGCCACCATTGCTTCAATTAAATCGTCAGGCGTCAGTGCTAGGTTCGCCAATGCAAGTTCGCTGTAGCGCGGCTCGTTCACTCGGAGAAGATCTCGTGGTGTCGCGTCGAGTTTCTTCAGGATCGAGCGGATAGTTTGGGAATCGGGAGGATTGGTCAAATATTCAATAATGGTCGGCTCTAAACCTTTGTCTAATAGTAACTCCAGCGTCTTACGAGACTTGGAACACTTCGGATTATGATAGATAGTAACGTTCATGCAGCACCACCTTTTTTGCACACGACAGAGCGAGACCGTGAATGACCTCCTATTCTAGCCGGAAAAGTAGGAAATTTCGGTGGCTTCCGAATCCGACACTGGTTTCGTAGTCGGGCGCAAACGGGTTCTCAAACCGGGCGGAGTAAAATGGGTAGCCTAGCAGGGGCGGGTAATATGGTTCGGGTAATTTATGCGTTTCGGCAATTTGTCGATTTTTGTCGATACGTCAAGCAACGTTTTGTCGCCGACCACTGTCTTGGTGCGGCAGGGTCACTTGCCTACACCTCATTGTTGGCATTGGTACCGTTGTTCACAATCATCTTTGCGACCTTAGCTGCCTTCCCGGCATTCCAAGAGTGGCGGGGTGATATCGAAAGTTTTATTTTTCGGAATTTTGTTCCCGCTTTGGGCGATCAGGTACGTAGCTATTTGGTGGATTTCAGTGATAAGGCAAGGGGGCTGCAAACAGCGGGCATGATCGTATTAGTTATGACTGTACTCGCGATGATGTCGACCATCGAATCCACTTTCAATGTGATTTGGAAAATTCGACGTCGCCGGCCGCTATTAGTCCGCATTTTGGTCTATTGGGCGGTATTGACCCTCGGACCGTTACTGATTGGAGCGAGTATATTTGTTACCTCTTATTTGGTGTCCCTACCATTTCTGCCGTCAGATGCCGAAACGCTTGGGCTGCAAACACGCCTATTCGCTTCAGTGCCGCTCTTCTCGACGACATTAGCGTTTGTGATGTTTTTCAAATTAATACCATACCGGCCGGTGCCTTTCCGAGATGCATTTATCGGCGGTCTCGTAGCAGGCGTCGTGTTCGAATTGGCTAAGCGTGGATTCGCAGTTTACGTTACCCAATTTACGGCTCAGCAGGCGATCTACGGCGCGTTTGCAACGTTGCCCATATTTTTACTTTGGATTTATCTGTCATGGACAATCGTATTGTTGGGCGCCGAGATCACCCAATGTTTGGGGACTTACAAGCTTATCTCAAACCGTCGCCGGTCGAGTTTGTATAACAACCCAGTCTACGCTACGTTCAGAGTACTACTTAGAGTCTATCAAGGGCACCTCTCTGGCATCCCTCTTTCAGAGAAAAGGCTATTCGCATGCGAGTCTGATTTAGCTTTTGATACTATAACCCAAGCTTTATACCGGCTGGATACCGCAAATTGGATCAGTCGTGATGAATCGTATCGCTGGGTTTTGGTTCGTGATCTAAATCGGGTGACCCTAGTCGACCTCCTGCAGATTTCGCCAACCATTGTGGAGGTCGAGGACGTATTAGATATTGAATCATATGGCGCGGACGAACAGTTTTCGCGAGCTTTACGCACCTACGCTGCGTGGCTAAACCGGAGCATGGACACGCCAATTGCAGAATTGGCACTTGAGCTCCCTTCTTTGGATGAAACTGACCTACCAACGATTCGTATGTCTCATTGAGCAGTAATCGTAAAAAGTACCTCGTCTCATAGGGAGTATGGAATCTAGGTCTTGGTGGTTAGAAAAAACTGGCCAGCCGCGGCGGGGAGACATACGGTTCGCGGGCGCTGCAGTGTTTTTTAGACCGAGGTGCTTAGCTTAATTCCATTGGTTCCGTTGACAGTTGTTCCGTCTAAAATGAGGTGAATAGCAGCGTACTACGATGGAGACGCCCCAAGCTTGTCCTTAATAAAACTCAGGCAACTACGCAACGGAATATTATCGGATGCTTCATCCGCGCGTCCCTTGTATTCGAGCATCTCCGAATCTAACCCTCTGTCACTCATTACGAGTCGGTGTGGAATGCCAATCAATTCAAGATTAGCAAACATAACCCCCGGTCGGTCTTTGCCGTCACACAGCAAGACGTCGATACCGGCAGTCTTGAATTGTTCGTATAGCGATAGTGCCATCGTTCGTACGCGTGACGACTTATGGGCGTTGATCGGTGCAATCGCGACGTCGAATGGCGCGATTGGAGCCGGCCAGATGATCCCGCGATCGTCGTAATTTTGCTCGACCGCAGCCGCGACGATCCGCGATACACCGATCCCGTAGCAACCCATTTTTAGCGTTACCGCCTTGCCGTTTTCGTCGAGAACTTTGGCGTTCAGTGCCTCGCTGTATTTTGTTCCAAGCTGAAAAATATGACCTACCTCTATGCCCCTCTTGATTAGGATTTTGCCCGAGGCGTTTGGGGCCTGGTCTTCCCTTGTAACGTTTCGAATGTCGACACTTTCAGGTTCTCCCAAGTCACGTGACCAATTGACACCTCGCAGGTGTTGACCGTCTTTGTTCGCTCCGCACACGAAATCGACTAGCATGCTTGCGGCGTGGTCGACGAACATTGGGACCTGGAGCCCAACCGGCCCGAGTGAACCCGGGCCACAACCTATAGCGTCTTCTATCTTTTGCGCTTCGGCAAATCGGATTGGTGATGCCACTCCTGGGAGATTTTGCGCCTTGATCACATTTAGTTCGTGATCGCCACGCAATACCAATGCAACGATACCATTATCGGAACCCTCAACCATCAAGGTTTTTATGCATTGAGATGGAGTCGTACCGAGGAAGTTACTGACGGCCTCGATTGTATTTTGACCGGGAGTGTCAACGCGTTCACACGCGTTAGCACCGTTAGAGCGTGGTGTCGTCGGCTTTACCGTCGCAACCATTTCTATGTTCGCGGCGAATTTTCCGTCGTTGCTGAACGCAATCTGATCTTCTCCCGAGTCTGCTATTACATGAAACTCATGTGAAGTGGAACCACCGATATTGCCGGTATCCGCTATAACGGCACGGTAGTTAAGGCCAATACGATCAAAAATCCGACTATATGTCGCGTACATTTGCTTATAGGTTTCCTGTAGGGAGTTTTGATCTAGATGGAATGAGTAGGCGTCTTTCATTAGAAACTCTCGCGCTCGCATGATGCCGTAGCGCGGCCGTATCTCGTCGCGAAATTTCGTCTGTATTTGGTAGAAATTTACTGGCAATTGTTTATAGCTTCGTACTTCTCGTCGCACCAGATCGGTAATGATCTCTTCATGTGTCGGCCCTAAACAAAATTGTCGATGGTGACGGTCTTCGAAGCGCAACAACTCGGGACCGTAGGCGTCCCATCTACCGGATTCGGTCCACAACTCTTCTGGCTGCACACTTGACATTAAGATCTCTTGGGCACCGGCGCGATTCATCTCATCGCGGATGATATTTTCAACTCGTCGTAGTACCTTTAGCCCGATTGGTAACCAGGTGTAAATACCGGCGGCTAGTTGGCGTACTAAGCCAGCTCGAACCATCAGTTGGTGACTGATGATTTCCGTATCTGCGGGCGATTCACGTAAAGTTGGTAGCAGCAGTTTGGAAAGTTTCATAGTTCGGTATATTCCTAGTTGATCGCGGTCGCTGGTCTTGTTTCTCGATGTTCGGCGCCATTTATTTTGGATCTGCCGGTGTTCCAATGTTTCTTGTCGATCGGATTCGACCTGATTCGATCGAGTGAAATCAACGATCGCATTCTCGACAGATAAATTGGTTTGTGCAACTTGAGCTTAATATCGGTTTCGTTCGCCGCTGCTTGACCTCCAGTTTGAATCGCAGTAATTTGATCTGTTGTCTTTATCCTGAGAGAAAAAGGGTATCCATGGTATCGGGCGCAGCTACTACATTTAGGTATTATCGGTAAGTTAGGAAGAAATAACGTGAGCGAAAAACTGAGGGGTGCGGAAATATTCTGCCGCGCGCTAGCAGATGAGGGTGTGGATATCGTTTTCGGCTATCCTGGCGGAGCTGTGTTGCACATCTACGATGAGGTATTCAAACAAGATAAATTTAAACACGTTCTGGTGCGTCACGAGCAGGGTGCAACCCACGCTGCCGATGGGTATTCTCGTGCTACGGGTAAGCCTGGTGTTGTACTCGTCACCTCCGGGCCAGGCGCGACGAACTGTGTAACTGGGATCGCAACGGCATATATGGATTCGATCCCGCTAGTTGTATTTACTGGGCAGGTGTCGACGGCCCTGATCGGTAACGACGCATTCCAGGAAGTCGACTCCGTCGGCATTACCCGCCCCTGCGTTAAGCATAATTTCCTTGTAGAGCGAGTGGAAGATCTTGCCGTTACGATCAAGAAGGCGTTCTATATTGCTAGTTCCGGCCGACCAGGTCCTGTGGTTGTCGATATTCCCAAAGACGTTACCGGGAACGCGACCGAATATTTTTATCCAGAGTCCATCGATATACGCTCATATAAGCCAACGACTAAGGGTCACTCGGGGCAGATAAAGAAAGCATTGCAACTAATATCTAAAGCTACAAAGCCGATGATTTACACTGGGGGGGGCGCTATTCTTGACGACGCCTCTGATCAGTTGACCGAGTTTGCTCGGATTCTGGGGTTTCCGATTACTAATACCTTGATGGGTCTTGGGGCGTTTCCTGGGACCGATCCACAATTTGTCGGTATGCTAGGAATGCACGGAACGTACGAAGCCAACATGGCTATGCATCAATGTGATTTGCTGATCGCCATCGGCGCTCGCTTTGACGACCGAGTAACGGGAGACCTAGCTCAGTTTTGTCCGGAAGCGAAGATTATTCACATTGATATCGACCCGTCGTCGATTTCAAAAAATGTACCAGTTGATGTGCCGATCGTCGGTGGCGTAAGTCATGTGCTCAACGAAATGAACCGTATATTGCGGGTAGATAAGGTCAAACCCGTTGACCGCGCAGAAAATAGTTGGTGGCAGCAAATCGTTAAATGGCAAGGGCTCGAGTGTTTGAAGTATGACAGCGAGAGTCCACTGATAAAACCGCAGGCGGTGGTGGAATCACTCTATGACGTGACAAACGGAGATGCTTTCGTTACCTCTGACGTTGGGCAACACCAAATGTGGGCCGCACAATACTATAAATTTGACAGACCGCGTCGCTGGATAAACTCTGGCGGCCTCGGGACGATGGGCTTTGGTTTGCCGGCGGCGATGGGTGTGCAGTTTGCCTATCCAGATAGTGCCGTCGCATGCATAACTGGCGAAGCAAGTGTGGTTATGTGTATTCAGGAGTTATCGACCTGCATGCAATATGATCTTCCTATAAAAGTCATCAGTCTTAACAACCGTTATATGGGCATGGTCCGCCAATGGCAGGAATTCTTTTATGATAGTCGTTATTCACACTCCTATATGGACGCGTTGCCAGATTTCGTGAAGCTTGCGGAAAGCTTCGGCCATATAGGCATGCGGATCGAAGATCCTAATGATGTGGATGATGCGCTAAAAGAAGCCTTTGCGATGAAAAATCGCCTTGTATTCATGGATTTCGTGACCGACCAAAGCGAAAATGTCTACCCCATGATTGCGGCTGGTAAGGGGCAACATGAAATGCATTTGGCTAGTGACGTTCGCGAACTTGCATGAGTGTTCGTCACACAATTTCAATTCTGCTTGAGAACGAAGCCGGTGCTCTTTCACGTGTAGCCGGGCTGTTTTCTGCGCGCGCTTATAATATCGAGTCGCTTTCGGTCGCGCCGACCGAAGAACCAACTGTGTCGCGACTGACACTTGTGACGAGAGGTTCCCCTGAGATAATCGAGCAGATCACGAAACAGCTAAACAAGTTGGTTGATGTTATCCGATTGGTCGATTTGAACGAAGATCGTGCAATTGAACGCGAGTTGATGTTGATTAAACTACATGCAGCCGGGGGTGAGCAGCGCGAGGAAGTGAAACGTCTTATCGATATCTTCGACGGGCGGGTCGTCGACGTCACAGACTCCACCTATACGGTCGAGATCATCGGTGACGGTGAGCAGCTCGACTCTTTCATCGAGGCAGCGAGCCCGAAACGAATTGTGGAAGTTGTTCGCTCTGGGATACTTGGGATCCTGCGTGGATCAAGGGCGCTACGAGCCTAGTGCTATTAACTAGTCTTATAGGCTACGAACAGATTTAAAACAGACGGGAAAATAACAATGAGCCTACAAATTTATTACGATAAAGATGCTGATCTGGCCCTCATTCAAGCGAAAAGTGTTGCTATCGTTGGCTACGGTTCGCAGGGACACGCTCATGCTAATAATCTCAAAGATTCCGGGGTTTCGGTCACGGTTGGTCTGCGCGCGGAATCTAGTAGTTGGGAGAAAGCTAAACAGGCCGGTCTTGCCGTTAAGTCAATTCCGGATGCGGTAAGCGGCGCAGATGTTGTAATGGTGTTGGCTCCTGACGAGACACAAGGCGACCTCTATCGAATCGAGATCGAGAAGAACATCAAACAAGGTGCGACCTTGGCATTCGCACATGGTTTTAATATTCACTTCGGTCAGATTGTGCCCCGAGCAGATCTAGATGTCATTATGGTAGCGCCTAAGGGCCCGGGACATCTGGTCCGCTCGACTTACGTTGACGGTGGTGGGGTGCCGAGTTTAATCGCAATAGCGCAAGATGCCTCGGGGCAAGCCAAGGAGCTCGCGTTGTCATACGCCACGGCCAACGGTGGTGGGCGCGCGGGAGTCATAGAAACATCATTTCGCGAAGAGACCGAGACAGATCTCTTCGGCGAACAAACGGTGCTCTGCGGCGGGGTCTCGGAGTTGATTCAGGCCGGATTCGAAACCTTGGTTGAAGCAGGGTACGCGCCAGAAATGGCTTATTTCGAATGCTTGCATGAGCTCAAGTTGATTGTCGACTTGATCTATGAAGGTGGCATTGCAGATATGCGTTATTCGATTTCTAATACCGCCGAATACGGTGACTTTACTCGCGGGAAGCGAGTCATCGGCAAGGAGTCGCGTGCAGCGATGAAGGAAATCTTAGCGGAAATTCAAAATGGTGAGTTCGCGCGCGAATGGATTGGTGAGAACAAAACTGGCGCATCTGTACTACAGGCAAAACGCCGCATATCCCGCGAGCAAGGGATAGAAGAAGTTGGTGCTAGGTTGCGCTCGATGATGCCGTGGATCAAAGAAAACAAATTGGTGGATAGAGATAAGAACTAGCTGCGGTGTCAGACAAAACTTGAGTTTAAATATTTTTGGAAAGGTGTGGCGCCTTGTTAACCGGGAAGCGCGATGTATGTTTAAAAATAATAGCTTGCCGTGGCGACTAAACTATACGCCCTAATTGCGCGCGAATCGTATCCTACGCTGGCGTTTGTCGGCGCTAGTGCGGTTATAGTGCAGGCTACATTTGGTGGCTTTATCGCAATTTTCTTATGGCTATTGCTTGCATTTCTGTTCTATTTGTTTCGCGATCCAACACAAGCGGCGCCACCTTTCCCGTTAGCGATTGTAAGTCCGATCCATGGCAAGGTGACGCAGCATGACATCGCGTATGATCCATGGCTTAAACGGCCTGCCAAAGCTATCGTCATACAAACTGGGTTGTTTGATGTTCGGAGTATCTATGCGCCGATAGAGGGAAAAATCGTGGAGCAGTGGAGTAGGGTGCCAAACTGCCAGCCTGACGACTCCGAGCCTCCCCATTCAAGCGCTTATTGGATTAGGACGGATGAAAATGATGACGTCGTTCTGGTAATTACGCGGACCTCATGGGCAGGTCCGATCTCCTTCAATCGCAACGCAGGGGAGCGCGTCGGTCAAGGGCGACGAGTCGGGTTCGCTAAATTGGGGTGCAGTGCGCGACTGTATCTCCCCTCTGAGAGCCGTTTGGAAGTCGCTACGGGTGACCATGTTGTTGCTGGAAGTAGTGTCGTTGCCAAGTTAGTTCACTTAACTAGGATGGCTAAACCGAGGGATACTATGCCGTCTTGTACCTCACTGAATACGTCTGGGGTGGGTAACTGAGCGTCAGCCAGTAATTTCGACTACAGATACATGATTTATGGATAGTGAGAATCAAACTAAATCATCCTTGACTGAAACGCCGCCTGGCGGCGAGGCCAAGTTTCGTCGTAAAGGTATCTACCTGTTGCCTAATCTGTTAACCACGGGCGCTTTGTTTGCGGGTTTCTATGCCATTGTAGCTGCCATCAACGGCAGTTACGAAACCGCTGCTATCTCCATTTTTGTCGCCTTGGTCCTGGATGGTATGGATGGTCGCATCGCTCGCATTACAAATACCCAGAGCGACTTTGGCGCTGAATACGATAGCCTGGCGGACATGGTCTCATTTGGACTTGCGCCAGCGTTAGTTGCCTACGAATGGCTCTTGACCGATTTGGGTAAGATCGGTTGGTTGGGTGCCTTTGTATTTACCTCAACTGCGGCGTTACGTCTGGCTCGCTTCAATACCCAGGCAGGAGTTATTGACAAGCGTTATTTCCAGGGTTTACCGAGCCCGGCTGCGGCGGCGGTGATTGCTGGCATTATTTGGTTTGTCGAAAGCTACTCTTTGAAAGCGGCATTGCCGGTCGCGTCCGTGTTGTTTTCGGCAACGATTGCGATGGCTTTCTTGATGGTGAGTAATATCCGCTATTACAGCTTTAAGGAATTTGATCTACGTGGCAAGGTGCCGTTTGTTGCAGTGCTCGCAATCGTACTCGGGTTTGTTCTTATTTCTATCGATCCGGCGGCGATACTCGCATTTGGCTTTGTAGGTTATGCGGTATCAGGTCCACTTATGACCTTGGTCCAGATCCGTCGACGTCGGATCAAACGTAA
>CAYFFH010000104.1:0-9235 GCA_964342175.1 uncultured Enterobacteriaceae bacterium
TATAACGACAGAGGTGTTTCCGGCAGCGACCACGCCGACCCTCTCAGCTTCGATACGCCCGCGGTTTGTTTCGACCGCTCGAACTGCGCCATCCGCCCCTTTCTCAATATCGATCACTTCACAATTTTGAATGATGTCTACTCCCAGGCGATCGGCAGCACGTGCGTAGCCCCAGGCAACCGCGTCGTGCCTTGCTACGCCACCGCGGCGTTGAAGTGCAGCGCCCCTTATGGGGTAGCGGCGATTTGGATTGATATCTAACACGGGGCAAAACCGTTTTGCTTGCTGGGGGGTTAACCATTCGTTGTCGACGCCAGCGAGCTGGTTAGCATGGATGTGTCGGTTGAAAATCTGCTCGTCATGAATTGAATGCGCTAGCATCATAACTCCCCGAGGAGAAAACATGACGTTGTAATTTAGTTCTCTAGAGAGATTAGCCCATAATTTAAGCGCATGATCGTAGAGGTTCGCGGACGCCTCCCATAAGTAGTTGGACCGGATGATAGTGGTGTTTCGGCCGGTGTTCCCACCGCCAATCCAGCCTTTTTCGAGTACTGCAATACGCAACGGTCTGTGGTTTTTCGCAAGATAGTAGGCTGTTGCGAGACCGTGTCCACCTCCACCTATTATTACCACGTCATAGTTAGGTTTAGGCGTAGGTGAGCGCCACTGCTCGCGCCAGTTTTGGTGGTTGCTGAGCGTATGCCGCAGAAGTGCCAAGATAGAGAAATCGCTCAAATAATAGCCTCGCTTAGAGGAGCTTAGATGCGATCAGTCTAGTATGAGGACCGAAGAATTCCTTGAACAAACACGACGTCCGTTATACTTTAGGCGTCTTTAAAATCAGAAAAATTTTTTTTCAGAGTTTTCTTTTGAGTACCAGCTTACCAAAACTACGCGTTGGGTTTTTGCTGATGCCGTCTTTTACAATGACGGCATTTTCCGGCTTCGTCGATACGCTCCGACTCGCAGCGGATGAGGATGATCGGAGCAGACCCATTCAGTGCTCATGGAGCGTACTCGGTATGCTCGACGAGAATGTAGTGTCTAGTTGTGGTGTAAAAATCGACCCTTGGGAGCGCATGGCCAGACCAGAGCGCTTCGACTATATCGCCGTTGTTGGCGGATTACTGCACGGTGGCCAAAAGATTCCCTGGGGCACAGCTGAATTTTTACATACCGCAGTTAAAGCTGGCGTTCCTCTGATCGGACTATGCACAGGCTCGTTTGTTCTGGCGAGTCTCGGGTTTCTTGGTGGCTACACAACATGCGTTAGTTGGTTTCATCGTGACGAATTCGCTCATCAATTTCCGCAACTCAATGTTATTTCTAATCGACTCTATGTTGTGGACCGTGATCGTCTAACGTGTGCTGGTGGGACCAGCGTAGTACATCTTGCGGCCCGTTTAGTTAGTCTCCATTTAGGCGCTTCTGTGGCTGAAAAAAGCTTACGTATAATGATTGAAGACCATCCGCTCCCGGGTAATTCGCCGCAGCCGGAACAGGTTCTCACCCATGCGTCTCAGGACCCAGTTGTGAAGAGGGCGATGTTGCTGATCGAGGAAAACTTAGGGAGCTCCGAGAACCTCGGTAGATTATCTGACATCACCAAAGTCAGTACTCGGCAGTTGCAGCGTCGCTTCGTCGCAGATATCGGAATCACGGCGGAAGAGTATCGATCTCGATTGCGGGTAACTCGTGCGAAATGGTTGGTGCAACATACAAAAATGCCATTGACCGAGGTTGGCGTTGAGTGTGGATTTGCGGATGGCGCCCACTTGTCTCGGTCATTCCGGAGGTACTTCGGTATGTCCCCCTCTCAGATTAGGAAAGATACTAAAATGCACTGAATAAGTTACACCCTAGTCGTCTTTAGGAAAATATATGACGTTTCACGTCAAGAATTTCTCGAGTGATCGTCTACACTCGAATGTTGAGCTGAGATATGACCTTTAACGTGGAATGAGTCGTATACTGGCTGAATACGACATAGTAGCGGCAGTTCGGAACGAAATTACCGTAAAAGCTTCGACGTTCTCTTATGCCGTCACAACTCCGTCGAAAATACGCAGATTTAATAGAAACCCACGTTTGAGGATCCATCATGAGCGAAGAATTCGATCTCTATGAAGTTGGTGGCTACGGCACCGGGAAAATTGGCTTTGGCAACACTTTAGGTATTGTCTCCGTAGATATGATGAATTGCGTCACTAATACAAAGGCACCGATGGGGCGTAGCCCCATGGGTCAAGACGCAGTCGAGAATTGCTCGGTGTTATTTGAAACAGCACGCAAAAATGGTGTTCCAATCGTACATTGCCAGACTGCTTTCCAAGCCGATTTTAGTGACATGCCACCCTGGAAAGTTGCCTGTATGAAAGAGTGGATCCTCGGTTCCTGGGAAGTCGAGATTGATCAACGGTTATGGCGTGAAGGTGATGTGCTGGTGTGCAAGAAAACCCCGTCGATATTCTTCGGCACACATTGTGCGTCGATTATGAATATGCACGGGGTGGATACGATCATCGTTACTGGTGCGAATACCAGCGGCTGTATCCGCGCTACCTCGATCGACAGCTTTGCTCTCGGTTATAAGACTATTGTGCCGGAGGAATGCGTCTACGATCAGGGTTCGGTCGCACACCGTCAGAACCTAGAAGATATTGGTAAACGCTATGTTGACGTTGAGCCCTTCGAGATCGTACATGAGCACGTAAAGACATCAAAACAGCAATCGGCCTAATTACTAACCTATTTTTTGGAACGCACATGAAACATAGACTCGCGGCTGATATTGGCGGCACTTTTACAGACCTCGTGCTGCTCGACGAGGATGGTACGTTGCACGTACATAAGACGCCTTCAACTCCTGATGATTTCAAAGCAGGTGTATTGCAAGGCGTGAGGTACGTTACAGGTTCTGCCGGTGCGGAAGAGGTTATGCGGGATACGCCGTTGGCAGACATCGAGTATTTTGTGCACGGTGCGACCGTAGTCCTGAATGCGCTGATTCAACGGAAGCTGCCGGTCACCGCATTGATTACCACTGACGGTTTTCGCGATGTGTTAGAAATCATGCGAACGAACAATCCATATATGTACGACATGCAATATGTCAAACCGAAGGCACTGATTCCCCGTCGGCTACGTTTCGAAGTACTTGAACGCATTCGACATACCGGGGAAGTGTTAACGGCGCTTGACGAGGAGAGTGTACGTGAGGTGGCGGCACGTTTGAAAAAAGAAGATGTGGCGACAGTTGCCGTCTGCTTGCTGCATGCCTACGCTGATGGCGCTCATGAACGGCGCGTCCGAGATATCATTTTAGAGGTATGTCCAAATATTGTGGTTTGCTTATCGTCTGAAGTTGCGGGCGAGTTGCGAGAATTCGAACGAACTTCGACTACGGCAATCAACGCTGCAACGGTCCCGATCATCACGTCCTACCTAGATTTACTGAGTACTGAGCTACGTGAGATGGGGTTAGTACGGGATCTCTGCGTCATGCAATCGAATGGTGGAGTGATAACGGCGAACGTAGCTCGGAACTTGCCGGTGCGTACCGTCATGTCTGGTCCAAGCGGCGGTGTTGTTGGTGGCTCATACCTGGCTGGCGCAATAGGAATAGAGCATGCTCTAACAGTTGATATGGGCGGTACTAGTACTGATATCGGAGTCATCGCGGATGGGCGTGCGTTGACGGTGGATGAGGCAGAAGTTGACCGGTGGCCGATTCTAGCGCCAATGATCGAAATACTTGCTATCGGTGCGGGCGGTGGCAGCATCGGCTGGATTGATGCTGGAGGCGGATTGCGAGTTGGTCCGCAGAGTGCGGGAGCGCAGCCAGGTCCCGTTTGTTATCGACGTGGTGGTACTGAGCCAACAGTAACGGATGCGTGTGTTGTTCTCGGACGACTGGACCCGGATTATTTTCTTGGGGGTGAGATGGGCCTCGATGTGGATGGAGCACATCAAGTCATCGAGAATAACGTTGCAGGATCGCTGGATATGGACAAGTATGAGGCGGCTTCAGGTATTTTAACCGTCGTCACTGCAAATATGGCTAAGGCCATGCGACAGATCTTAGTCGCGCGTGGCTTGGATCCACGGGATTTCACATTAATGGCATTCGGCGGCGCTGGTGGCATGGTGGTCGGTGATTTACTTCGTGTTAGTGACGTAAAACGAGCGGTCGTCCCTAACAATCCCGGAGCATTGTGCGCCATCGGGATGCTTGTTACGGATTTTCGGCATGATGCGTCAACTACCTTGGTGCGTAGTCTTGATCAAGCAGATCCACAAGAAGTGATGGGTTTATTCGTCGATCTGGAGAAAAAGGCGGTAGAGCAGCTTTTGAGTGAAGGAGTAGCCGCTGACGATGTGGTAACCGAACGTTACATCGATGTGCGATACGTCGGACAGGAATATTATCTTCGCATTGCGGTCAAAAGTGAAACACCCGATATAGCTACTTTGGGCAAAGATTTTAATGACGAGCATGAACGCAACTATGGCTATGCGACCCGCGAATTTGCCTGCGAGATGGTTAACCTGCGAGTAACAGCTCTGGGTCGTGTCGAACGCCCGAGTTTTCCAGAATACCCCAAACGTAGTGCGGGAGAAGGTGCGTTAGAGCCGTCCATGCGACGGCCGGTTTTTTTCGATGGCGCCATGGTCGAGACTAATATCTATAAGGTGGAAACCTTAAGGGCCGATGACAGGATCCTAGGGCCCGCCGTGATCGAGGACCCACGCTCGACTGTAGTTGTACTTCCGGGGCAGCAGGCCTTGGTTGACCGTTTGCGAAATATTCATGTTGAACGGATCGAGAACTGAAAATCCTCTTTAATGGGAGTGTGGCGCTATGAGCGAAGCACGAGATACGTTACGTAACTTGGTTACTTCGGATCAGCAACGGGTCGATCCGGTTACGCTTGAAGTAATCCGTGCCGGGTTGATGTCCGTTGTACATGAAATGTCGATCACGATGGATCGTACTTCTTATTCCACGATTATCCGTGAGGTTCATGATTACAGTTGCGTACTGTTCGACTCCGAAGGCCGTCTGATCGCGCAAGCGGAAGGTATTCCTATTTTTAACGGCAGTATGAATTTTGTGATCGATGCTGTTACTAAACGTTACCCACCTGAAAGTATGTGTCCGGGTGACATGTTCATCTCCAATGATCCCTACACAGGTGGCGGAACGCATAAGAATGACATTAATATTGTTATGCCTATATTTTGGGACGGCGAATTAGTGATGCTGAGTGCGAGTAAGGCACATCACCTAGATATTGGCGGCAAAGACCCCGGGAGTTGGTCTTCAGACGCACGGAACACTTATCAGGAAGGTTTGAGTATCCCCGCGATGCAACTTGCCCGCGATGGTGAGATTAATGAGGCAATCACGGATATCCTTTTCGCGAACATGCGTGTTCCACACCTTTCAAGAGGTGATTTTGCGGCACAGATTGCGGCAGGTAAGACGGCAGAACTTCGCGCCCATGCTTTTTTAAAAAAACATGGCAGCGGACTGTTTCGCGACGCGGTAGAAGCACTATTAGATCATGGTGAACGGATATCGCGAGCAGCAATTGATCGGATTCCAAATGGTGTATATAGCGCAGACGGCTACGCCGACGGCGATGGCGTCACGGAAGATCCAATTCATATTCGAGTCAAGGCCACAGTGGAAGGTGGTGACATTTGGCTTGATTATGCTGGTAGCGATGAACAGCGCAGCGGTGCGGCTGGGAATTGTCATTGGGTAAATACTGTCTCTGGTACACGTGAGTTTATGATGTTCTTAACCGACACAGCGCTTGGTGGTAACGAAGGATCTTATAGACCCATTCATATCGATGCTCCGGCTGGTAGTGTATTCCGACCACAATATCCGGCACCGGTGACAACTGGTATCGGTGATATGTGCACTCGGCTTATAGAACTGTTGTTTCAAGCCTTTGCAGAGGTGTTCCCAAAGGAAGTGATTGCGGGAACCTTTGGAACGGTCCATGGTATGACGCTGTCTGGTTTTGACAAGGATACTGGCGCGGAATTCGTACACTTCTCACCTTACGCTGGGGGCTGGGGAGGGCGTGCAGATACTGACGGTAATAGCGCCATGGTATCTCTAATTAGTGGTGATAACTTTAATATTCCATGTGAAGTTATGGAAACCAAGTTTCCTGGTTTGTTAGCTGAAAGCTATAAGTTGCGTGAAAACTCTGCCGGTGCGGGGCGCCACCGTGGTGGTTGGGGAGTGAACTACGATTACCGTATGTTATGGCCGGGAGAAATCACGGTTGCATCTGATCGGGATAAATTCACACCCTACGGGCTTTTCGGTGGTCAGAGTGGTGCCGCAAGTGGTCTTATCGTGCATCCTGGGACGAAGCATGAACAAGCTTATGCGCGAGATAGTGGCATTGCGGTAGAGGCCGGTACCGTTCTTAGCCATCGTACCGCGGGTGGCGGCGGCTATGGTGATCCACTAGAGCGCGAACCTCAGGCGGTCCTTGATGATGTGCTGGATGAGTTTATAACGCTTGATATTGCTCGGGCGACCTATGGTGTCGTGATCGATCCAAAATCATTGCAAATTGACCCGGTGGCTACCGAACAGTGCCGCCAAGCCAGCGAAGCTACTTCGTAATAGGAAACATAATTCATGAGCGAAGCAAGAGATTTGATGGAGCGCGATTTAGGTGATCGGCAGATGATTGATCCAGTCACGCTTGAGGTAATTAGGGCTGGCCTGATGTCGGTGGTTCATGAGATGTCGATTACGATGGATCGTACTTCGTATTCAACCATTATTCGCGAGGTTCATGACTACAGCTGCGTATTGTTTGACGGTCAGGGTCGATTGGTGGCTCAGGCCGAAGGGATCCCTGTTTTTAATGGAAGTATGAATTTTGTGATCGATGCCGTTACCGCTCGTTACCCGTTAAGTGAAATGCAACCGGGTGATATGTACATTTCCAACGATCCGTACACGGGTGGAGGCACACATAAGAACGATATTAATATTGTAATGCCAATATTCTGGGATGGAGAGTTGGTGCTGATTGGCGCAAGCAAAGCCCATCACCTGGATGTCGGCGGGAAAGATCCTGGAAGTTGGTCGTCGGATGCCCGCAATACCTATCAAGAGGGTATAAGTATTCCAGCAATGCGACTCGCCCGCAACGGTGTAATCAATGATGCCATAACTGATTTATTGTTTGCCAATATGCGTGTGCCGCATTTATCGCGGGGAGATTTTGCGGCACAGATTGCGGCTGGGAAGACTGCTGAAATACGGGTTCAGGCACTACTGGAAAAGCACGGGGTTACGGTGTTTAGAGACGCAGTCGAAGCGATACTTGATCACGGAGAGCGTATGACCCGCGCCGCGATAGAACGTATCCCAGACGGTATCTATAACGCAGAAGGGCACGCTGATGGCGATGGTGCGACTGAGGATCCGATTCATATTCAAGTAAAAGCGACCGTGAAGGGCGGTGATATCTGGGTGGATTACGCAGGTAGTGATCCTCAACGTGCCGGCGCTGCAGGGAATTGCCATTGGGTTAATACGGTATCGTGCTCACGCGAGTTTATGATGTTTCTTACCGACACTGCGCTCGGTAGTAATGAAGGTTCGTACCGCCCGATCCATGTCGATGCGCCTGCCGGGAGCGTATTTCGACCCCAGTATCCAGCTCCGGTTACAACCGGTATGGGCGATATGGGGACCCGACTGATTGAACTTTTATTCAAGGCACTTGCGGACGTTTTGCCGCATGAAGTGATCGCCGGTACGTTCGGTAATTTTGCTTGCATGACACTGTCTGGTTTTGATGCGAAGAATGGCGAGGAATTCGTACATTTTTCTCCTTATGCAGGTGGATGGGGTGGCCGTTCAAATGTGGATGGCAATAGTGCGATGGTGTCGCTCGGCAGTGGCGACAACTACAACATCCCATGTGAAGTCATGGAAACAAAATTTCCAGGTTTGTTGGCCGAGAGCTTCAAGCTGCGCAACGGCTCGGCCGGTGCAGGTCGTCAACGTGGTGGCTGGGGTATTTCTTATGACTACCGTATGTTATGGGCCGGGCAGTTCACGATCGCTCTTGATCGTGACAAATACGTGCCAGAAGGTTTATTTGGTGGAGAAAACGGACAAGGTAGTGGGCTTATCGTCGGTCCGGGAACTGACACAGAAGCTGTTTTTACTCGAACTAGTGGGGTGAGCGTACCGATGGGTACAGTGCTTAGTCACCGTACCGCAGGTGGCGGTGGCTATGGTAACCCCTTTGACCGCGATCCGCAGGCAGTTTTGGACGACGTGCTGGATGAGTTTATAACGCTTGATATTGCTCGGGCGACCTATGGTGTCGTGATCGATCCAAAAACATTAAGTGTTAATACAGTTGCAACCGCCAAACTAAGACAAGCCAGTTAAATTGATTCTAGAAATCTTTTTCTTGCGCGAATTGCGCAGATACGGACAGCTATCGACTCTATTTTTTCTGCTCGCCCTGTGCATCGGTCCAGTTGTGGCGGAAGAAGTAGGGGCAGTGGCTGAACTGCGAGACTGGATCGCGCAAGATCAAGTTGTCTCTATCGATTTAACCCCAGGTCAGATCGTTCGTATCAATGAGATCGATGACTTGGGTGAGGTAGTGCCACCGGTCTTACTCGAACAGTTCCGATTCCCCGAAGTCGAAATAGAGATCCAAGCGACCGAGGATCACGGGGCACACCCAGTTTTCCTAGAAGCAACGGCGGCACATGCGGCAAAGACCAGTCTCGCATCTGATGGTTCGCTCCAAGACTATATTGCGGGACAACCATTTGTCCATTCACGAATCCTTGAGGCCTCAACAGATCAGGCTGGATTAATGGTAGCGTGGAACAATATCCATCGGTGGGACTCCTTTGGGTATAGCACACAAGGTGCCACTACTTATTTGCTGCGACCTAGCGGCCTCGTAACTAACCCGGAGTTGCCTAAGTACTTCACTGGTGGCGGTGAAATACATCGCAGCATGAGTCTATTTTACCATCGTGTATTTATGAGCCACATACCGATGCTCGCGGACCAAGGATACAGACTGAATATCAGCGGCGGCGGTCAGGTTTTGTACAAGGATTATATCGAGTTTACGGCGCCATTTGACGTTGCTGGAACTCGAATGGTGATAGAACGATCCCTTGATGCGCATGAATCTGACCAAGTAATCTC
>CAYFFH010000105.1:0-9102 GCA_964342175.1 uncultured Enterobacteriaceae bacterium
AAATGCACGCATCTCCGTCATGGGTGGCGAACAAGCCGCGCAAGTTTTAGCAGAAGTCAAGCGCAACAAGGTGGAAAAGGCAGGGGGCAAATGGCCGAAACTCGCGGCTGAGACATTCATGGAGCCAATTCGGGAACAATATGAAGCACAAGGGAACCCTTATTACGCGAGTGCCCGCATATGGGATGACGGGATCATCGACCCCGCAGATACCCGGAGAGTCCTTGGCTTAAGCATCGCAGCATCATTAAATGCACCGATCGAACCCACCTCTTTCGGTGTCTTTCGGATGTAGTTTTATACGCATGTTTAATAAAATTCTTGTTGCTAATCGAGGCGAAATCGCGATGCGAATCATACGCAGCGCCAAAAAGCTCGGCGTACGTACCGTCGCCGTCTTCTCAGATGCCGATATTCATGCGCCACACGTCAAATTTGCAGATGAGGCCATACATCTCGGGCCCTCTCCCGCAATCGAAAGTTATCTTAAAATCGATAAAATCATTAAAAGTGCCAAACGCACAGGTGCTGAAGCTATTCATCCTGGCTATGGTTTCTTATCCGAGAATCCGGACTTTGCCGCATCATGCGAAAAAGCTGGGTTATGTTTTATCGGCCCGCCTGAAAAAGTAATCAGACAGATGGGATCTAAGCATGTTGCAAAGGCGTTGATGGTAAAGAATGGAGTCTCGGTTATTCCTGGATTTATTGGAGACATTAGCGACAATGAATTAGCTCATGAGGCAGAAAAAATTGGTTTTCCCCTGTTAATAAAAGCTTCTGGCGGAGGTGGCGGACGTGGTATGCGGTTGGTGCATAAAGAAAAACAATTCCCTAAGGCATTGCACTCGGCACGACGTGAGGCAAAATCAACATTCGGCGACGAAACGGTTTTCTTAGAAAAATATATTCCACGTCCCCGCCATATAGAAGTGCAAATCTTCGGTGACACTCACGGCAATCTAATCCACTTGTTCGACCGGGATTGCTCAGTGCAACGTCGCTACCAAAAATTGATCGAGGAAGCTCCTGCAAGCCGACTCACCGCCGCTGAGCGTGACCATATTCACCAAACCTCACTGAATGCAGGCAAAGCAATTGGTTACATAGGTGCCGGAACCGTAGAGTTTGTCGTAGACGAAAACAATAACGCCTATTTCATCGAAATGAATACACGGTTGCAAGTCGAACATCCGGTGACGGAGATGATTACAGGGAGGGATTTAGTGGCATTGCAACTACAGGTCGCGAATGGCGAAGAGCTACCTCCTCAAATTGAAATTTCTACTACAGGCCACGCATTTGAGATGCGTCTATGTGCAGAAGATCCCACTCGCGACTTCGCACCATCAACCGGAAAAATTAGCCAACTCGCCCTACCGGAACATTCCTATCGAGTTGACCATGCTCTTACCGATGATCTCGATATTTCTCCCTACTACGATTCCATGCTTGCGAAATTGATCGTTCATGCGGAAGACCGTGCTTCTGCTTTACAACATGCAATACACGCTCTTGAGTTAACTGAAATAGCCGGTATAACTACTAATCAGAATCTTTTGAAACGTATTCTGACCCATTCTGACTTTGTTACCGAGAGGATCAGCACGGACTTCATTGACGATCATGAAACTGAGCTCTTTGCAGCGTCACCTGCAAAGAAGTCAGCAATTATTGTTGCAGCTCTTTTTATCTATGAAAAACGCCTAATACATTCACGTGTAAAAAACGGCCCGAGCTCTCCGTGGCTCATACACAATAGTTTTCGACTTAATCTTCCCAATCGTGAAGAAATATCCATTGGAATCGGCGATCAAGTGCAAGTGATCAATGTAGAGCACCAAAAAGAGGGATACGTCATTGGATTAGACGAAACCGACTATCAATGTTTCGTTGATTTCCTTGATGGCCATGAAATCGATGTTCGGATCGACTCTGCTCGAATCAATGCACGAGTCGTTAGCACAGACGCACGTATCGATGTTTTTCTTGCGAATCAACAATACGTGTTTACCAGACAAATTCTCCATGAATTGGGTGCGGCGCAATTTTCGACGGAAAATGGCCTCGCCGCACCTATGCCCGGTTTAGTGATCAACATATTTGTGGAAACCGGTCAGAATGTAACTGTCGGGACCCCCTTGATGACGATTGAAGCGATGAAAATTGAACACACAATCACAGCACCGTACGATGGCACTGTGGCAGAATTGCCATTTAAACAAGGCGATAAAATTCCGGCCGAAGGAGTACAACTCGCAATAATCAAACCTTCCTAGATTTTAACGCGTTGTAGGGCTTGCGGAACCATTACACTAAAGCAATATAGTTAATCCGGTATCCTCTATGCATTAACATCAATTACGATGCGGCCTTGAATCGTGCCACTTAAGACCTTTTGACCTATCTCGATGACTCTTTCAAGGGGCTCTGTCCTAAATACATTAGAGAGCTGTTCTTGATCAATTAATTCAGCAAGTTCAGCCCAGGCCCTTTCGCGGCGCCCCATCTTTGTTTGAATCGACTCAATACCACGCACAGTTACCCCGCGTAAGATTAGTGGCATAACCGTAGCGGGCAATGCGAATCCTCCAGCAAGGCCACAAGGTGCGACGATACCTTCATGTTTTGTCTGTGCAATCGCAGTCGCTAACGTTTTATCACCAACTGCGTCGATTACGCCCGCCCAAATCTCCTTTTCCAATGGTTTGCTAGATCTAGCTAAATCCTCGCGCGCGACGATCTGGCTCGCGCCTAGATTTTTCAAATAACCCGTCGTCTCCGGTCGGCCCGTCGCTGCTGCCACCTCATAACCTAATCCAGCTAATGCCATAACCGCAACCGAGCCTACTCCACCGGCTGCCCCCGTCACGAGAATAGGACCATCTTCCGGAGTAACGCCATGATCAATTATCGCGTGGACACATAACATAGCTGTATAACCGGCCGTGCCGATTGCCATTACTTGTTCGAGATTGAAATTTTCTGGTACAGAAACCAAAAAATCACCGTTAACTCGCTGCTTTTCTGCGAAGCCACCCCAGTATTCTTCCGACAAATGGTAGCCATTTGCTAATACTCGATCTCCAGGCTTCCATTTCGGATGGCTGGATTCAAGCACCGTACCAGACAGGTCAATGCCACATACCATTGGAAATTTACGGCATATAGGAAGTGTTCCAGTAATTGCGAGCCCATCCTTGTAATTGACGGTTGAGTAGGCAATCTCAATTAATACGTCTTCATCTGGTAAATCATCCAACGTTATACGCTTCAGACTAGCTCCAACCTTCCCTTCTGTATTTTTCTCGGCGACGATCGCCCGAATGCTTTGACTCACAGTTAACTCCTTAATAAGGCTTAAATCGATAAATTTATCCACGCGTGCCAGATTGAACTAAAGTCTGGATTCTAACGCAGCCACAATCGGGACGCGTGCAATATATTTGATTGGCTTCCACCCAGACAGGAATAATTACGAGCGCAAGTAACTCTAACCTCAATCACATATTTCCGCAGAAAACATCGTAAGGGTATCGTCCGTGATTCTTAAATTAATATGAGTAATAATCCTAAGTCACTCGGTACAGCATGACTTAATCCCATCGCTAATATCCTCGACTAATTCGATAAGGTTTCCATCCGGATCGGCCAAGTAGGCAGTTCTTTGCCCCCAAGAGCGCGTCTGGGGTGGGGCAATGACAGGCACTTCATCCCTAACAAGCTCTGCAAATACCGAATCGCAATCATCGACCTTAAATCCAAGCTCAAATTTAGCACCAACTGTAGTATGGGTCGATTCTGCTGCGTCTCCAATAATCGACACCATTGCCGCTTGGGAAAACAACCCTAGACGAGTTTCCCCGGATTCAATCTGTGCATAGCTGCCACGACGATGCTTTAAAGGCAGGCCTAGTGTTTCAGTGTAGAAGCGTTGTGACTCATCAATATCGTTTACAATAAGAACGACGTAATCGAGCGACTTTAATTTCACTATTATTCCTTTTTACTCCAGATCTAATGCTAAGTGATGGATTCTACAACGCACTCTGACTAGCGTGGCCAGAAACGCAGGAACTTTAACGCCGTTGTGAATCATTAGAGTACGCGCATTATAATCGACTAGTTTGCAATTTCCCCAACCAGCAAGGCTTTGTTATGACATCGAATTTACTTCCAGAATTCAACTCGGTAGATGAGGTTAAAGCCGCGTTTGCCGCTCATAACTACATCGCTGATCGTCCACTTGCCCTTACGATGAAACTCGCAGGGGACCTTAGCAAACCAGTTTTACTTGAAGGGGAAGCTGGAGTTGGGAAAACAGAGGTCTCCAAAGTTTTAGCGTCCATATTTGGGACACCTTTGATTCGGCTGCAATGCTACGAAGGATTGGATAGCAATACTGCGTTGTATGAATGGAACTATGCGCGTCAGATCTTACATATCCGTATGGCCGAAAATGATAAAGAGAAGCGGAGCAGTTTAGAGAGGACGATTTTTAATGAAGAATTTTTACTCAGCCGGCCGCTGTTGCAAGCAATACGTCATCCTGGACCACGACCAGCGATCCTCTTAATCGACGAAATCGACCGAGCTGATGAAGAATTTGAAGCCTTCTTACTAGAAATGTTGTCAGACTACCAAATTACGATCCCTGAAATCGGCACTTTTTCCGCCACTATTCCCCCTTGCGTAATTCTTACTTCTAATCGTACTCGAGAACTCAATGACGCCTTGAAACGGCGTTGTTTATATCTCTGGATTGATTATCCATCACCTGATAAAGAACGAGAGATCATTGTTCAACGAATACCTGGAATCGAGACATCACTCGCGCAGTCTATTGCCGATGTAATGTATCGTTTGCGTCAACTTGATTTTTATAAACGTCCGGGTATCGCGGAAACGCTCGATTGGAGCCAAGCCCTTCTCGGACTTAATGTGTCAGAAATTACAGCCGATCTTATGGATGACACAGCTGGAGTATTCCTGAAGTACCGCGATGATATAGAACGGCTGCGTACTTTCGGTACTGAAAAGATAGTTATAAGCGAAGATTAGCAGGAATGGCGCCGAACGACGTATCACATCTTACAATCGTAGATCACACTCTCGATCTCTGCCGCCTTGCAAAAGATGCAAGATTATCTGTCACTCAGGGACGATTGATTGACGTTTTCCGTTCCCTTAAGACAATAGATTTGCTTAACGTAGATGATTATCGACTTGCGTTACGGAGCAACCTCGTCAGTACACGGGAAGAGGAAACCCGCTTCGATAAAATCTTCCAAGATTATTGGTACGGTGCCGATAGAAAAAACGAAGACTATAAACCCTGGAAACCAGAACTTATTAGAGACGAAAAGCAACATGGGGAAATCAATAACCATGCAGAGATGTTCGCGAAGCAGAAAGAGTTTAGTTCTGAGGAAATGTTCCGCGAATTAAATCTCACGGAACGTTGGAGCCAAACTGCGCCTTCACTTGATCAGGTGATCCGCGCATTGGCAAAACGCCTTGCTACACGACCTAGCCGACGCCGACAAAATGTACCGAAGGGCCATGCAATAAATCTACGTAATTCGATTCGCCGAAACTTGCGGCATGGCATGGAGGTCCTCGACCTTGCACGCGTGAAACGACGCACACGCAAGACCCGGATTGTCCTCCTATCTGACGTCAGTGGTTCTATGGATGCATTCAATCCCTTTTTATTACAACTAATGTTCGGTCTCCAAAAAGAACTCAAAAGTTCACGGACCTTCGTCTTTAGCACTGAACTCACGGAAATAACATCCTCGCTGCGGCGAAATTCAGTACAGAAAGCCCTACGGGATGTCGCTACCGTCGTGCAACACTGGTCTGGCGGAACAAATATCGGCCATTCACTCGCCAAACTTAACCGAGGAATATTACGTGAAGGGTCGTCACGGTCGACCGTCGCAATAATTATTAGCGATGGCTACGACAGCGGACGCGCTGAACTCATCGAGCAGGAAATGCAAGTGATGCGGCGACGAGTACGAAAAATTGTATGGATCAATCCGATGTACGGGGCAACAACATTCGAAGTGCGAGCCACAGGGATGAAGGCTGCCCTACCCTTCGTCGATCATTTCCTTCCCGCATTCAATGCTAAATCGCTTGAGATCCTAGTACGGGCGCTCTCGCAGATTTAAGCTGTGGCGTCGGTGCCGTTATGATAAGGCCGATTTCAGTCGTTCTGTTATGAAGCGCAAGCCTTCAACACCCGCTTCTAACGCACCGGGAAATGCAACGAAGCCATGGATCGTGCCGTCGTAACATTTATATTCTGAGGGAACTCCAGCGTCACGGAGGGCATCTGCGTAGGCTTTTCCCTCATCAAGCAGAGGATCAAATCCCGCCGTTACCGTCAGCGCAGGTGCTAATCCCGAAAGATCATCGGCGACAATCGGCGACGCTTTCACGTCAGCGCCACTATCATCATTATCAAATAATAGCCCGCCGAACCATCTCATATCTTCTGAAGATAAAAAATATTCTCCGTTTCCGAATTGCTCTCGCGACTCATAGTGTTGATCAGTAAAATCAGTCGCTGGGTAGATCAACACTTGAAACGCAATCTTCTCGCGCAATTGCTGAGCGACCACCGCCGCCATATTACCCCCAGCGCTGTCCCCCATCACCGCAAGTTTTGCACTATCCCCACCAATACTCGCGGCATTTTTATAGACCCATTCAGTAGCTGCTATGCAATCGTCGATGCCCGCCGGGAAACGATGTTCCGGCGCAAGTCGGTAATCTACCGCGATCACCAAGACGTCTGCTTGGTTGGCGACGTACCGACACATATTGTCATGTGTTTCGAGATCACCAATGACCCAACCGCCTCCATGATAGAAAACTACTACCGGAAAACCATTTTCAGCAGACTCTCGCGGTCTATAAGTCCGGATCGGAATTACGCCTTCCTCACTTGAGATCTCGAGATCCTCCGTGTGGTGAATTTCGATCATATCTCCCTGAAGGTTCTGTACTAGTTCGAGAAAAACTGTACGGCAAATATCAACCGGCATTTCATGTAACGCCGGGCCACCTTGGGCTGCGATATTCTTCAATAAAGTGTCTGTACTATTATCCAAGGGCATTAGCATTTCCTCCGAATGATTCTTATTGTTTACGATGGTCAATACGGGTTAAATTGATATCAGTTTACGTTAACAATCGATCTCAATTTAGCCTTCAATCCCCGTAAATTTTCTCAGTAGCTTCTACTGTCTGGGCGATTAAAGTATTTATCGTCATCGGTCCGACACCACCCGGAACAGGTGTAAAGGCATAACAATGGTCTAAAACCGCATTGAGTTCAATGTCCCCCACCCCACCGGGATGATAACCAGCATCGACTACAACGGCTCCGGGTTTTATCCAATCCCCTCTAATAAATTCAGGTTTACCGACTGCCCCAATTACGATATCGGCCTGTAGCACAAAATGTGCCAAGTCTTGCGTACGCGAATGACAGGTCGTAACCGTTGCATTGGCATTCAAGAGCATTGCCGACATCGGTTTACCGAGGATAGGACTTCGTCCGATGACGACAGCGTGTTTCCCTCCTATTTCTATTGAGTAATGCTCAAGCAGACGCATAATGCCGGCAGGCGTTGCTGATCCATATGCTCGCTCTCCCATCGCCATGCGACCGAAACCCCAAGTCGTAACCCCGTCAACGTCCTTATCGAGTGAGATTCGATCAAAACAGACCCGCTCATCAATTTGCTTTGGTACTGGATGTTGCAACAAGATACCGTGAACGTCGGTATCGACGTTTAATTGGTCTATTTCAGCTAATAATTCAGCTGTCGTAGTTTGCTGATTAAGTACGACACGCAATGATGACATGCCAACGCGCTCGCAAGCTCTTCCTTTCATTTTGACATAGGTCGCCGATGCCGGATCGTCACCAACTAAAATCGTCGCCAATACGGGTGCGCGACCGGACATTTTTTCTTTGATGGCCGCGACTCGCACCGACAATGCAGCTTCATATTTTTCGGCCAAGAACTTACCGTCTAGAACTTTAGGAGCCATATTTATCGACTCCATAATTAATTGATTGATATGACAATTTTACCCATCTGCTCCGATTTCCACATCCGTTGATGTGCAGCCACCGCGGATTCTAATGGGAATACTTGGTCAAGTACGGGTTCGATTTTATGTTGCTGTACAAATTCCAGCATGCTGCGAAATTCGCTCGGCATCCCCATAGTTGTTCCTTGAATCCGAACTTGCTTAAAAAACATCTTAGCCATTTCTAAACCTTCATCCGGATTACCCAGCGTCGCACCAAAAAAGATAAACCGTCCACCTACGTTTAAGGTATTCATCGCGTTATTCATAACGGCACCGCCTGCGCTGTCGATTACAATATCGATCCCACCGCTCATTTTCCGAATCGTTTGATCCCATTCGCGATCATGGTAATTGACACCATCGACCGCGCCTATCGCTCGCGCAGCTTCAAGTTTTTCATTACTACCACTGGTCACGTATACCTCGGCTCCATGAGATTTTGCCCATAATAATGCGAAACTCGCAACGCCGCCGCCAATACCAGTTACTAATACCTTTTGCCCGCTGCAGACCTCGCCGTGCGTTATCAACGCACGCCACGACGTTAACCCTGCCAAAGGAATTGCTGCTGCTTGGTCCCATGATAGGTGTGCGGGTTTTGGTGCTATGTCGGAGACGGGAACACAGATAGCCTCTGCAAAAGTACCTTGGTCCGGCATACCAAGTACGCGAAAATCTTTGCCGCCACACCTGGGATCATCTCCCCAATTTCGGGCAGGATAAATTACTACTTCGTTACCGATTATCGCTGAATCGACCCCAAGCCCAACACTATCAACTATTCCTGCACCATCAGATCCCCCGACGCTTGGCAGCTGGACTCGAGGGTACTTTCCGACAGTGATCCAAACATCGCGCCTATTCAATGCTGCTCGTTTTATTCTTATCCGAACTTCTCCCTCAGCGGGTTCTGGCTCCTTCATATCTTGGATAAGTAAATTCTCCGGACCGCCTAGTTCATTTAATACTAATGCCTTCATTCTA
>CAYFFH010000106.1:0-9071 GCA_964342175.1 uncultured Enterobacteriaceae bacterium
GGGCTTTTTGAGGGGGACACTGAGCTTAAAATTACAGTGGATTTTAGTGAAAAGTTAAAGACCATAACGGTACGCGATAATGGTATCGGGATGTCACGAGAAGAGGCGGTTGAAAATTTGGGCACGATTGCAAAATCTGGGACCAAGGAATTTTTTGGCAGCCTCAGTGGTGACGCGCAGCAAGACTCGCAACTCATTGGGCAATTCGGGGTGGGCTTTTATGCTGCTTATATTGTTGCAGATAAGGTTGTTGTCACATCCCGCCGCGCCGGTCGTTCCGAGGATGAGGGTGTTCGTTGGGAGTCCGACGGGCAGGGCGAGTTTACGGTCGAATCGGTAAAGCGAAAAAAACGTGGTACGGAAGTCGTATTGCATCTCAAGAACGATGCGGCTGAATTCGCAAATGGATACCGCTTGCGCGATGTTATCAAACGCTATTCGGATCATATAGCAACCCAGATCGAGATGCCGAAAGAGGGAGAGGGTGAAACCGGTTACGAAGCCGTTAATACAGCCACAGCGCTATGGACTCGCAACAAGAAAGATATCAGTGACGATGAGTACAAAGCTTTTTATAAGCACATTGCGCACGATTTTGAAGATCCTGCGAGCTGGATCCACACCAAGTCCGAAGGGAAGTTGGAATATACGACTGTTTTCTTCATCCCTTCGCGGGCGCCGTTCGATCTTTTTGATCGCCAAGCGAGACACGGCGTAAAACTTTACGTACAACGCGTATTTATTATGGATGATGCGGATCAGCTCTTGCCAAATTATTTGCGGTTCGTCCGCGGGATTGTTGATTCAAATGATCTTCCGTTGAATGTGTCGCGCGAGATTTTGCAGCATAACAAGGCGATCGATTCCATCCGCGCGGGATCAATTAAAAAGATTCTTGGCGCAATTGAGGGGATTGCGAAAGGTGGCGAGTATGGCGCGTTTTGGAAAAACTTTGGTCGGGTATTGAAAGAAGGCGTAGTGGAGGATTCTTCCAATCAGAAACAGCTTGTCAAGCTGTTACGTTTTGTCACAACCATCAGCGAAGGTGACGACGCTGAAGTGTCGATTGAAGATTATGTCGACCGTATGATCGAAGGTCAGGAGTCGATCTATTATCTTACGGCTGAAACATTACCGACTGCGCGCCATAGCCCGCATCTTGAGGTTTTCCGAGAAAAGAATATTGAGGTGTTGTTACTCTGTGACCCAGTGGATGAATGGGTTACCACTCATCTTTCTGATTTCGAAGGGAAACCGTTGAAGTCGATTTTGCACGGTGAACTTGATCTGCCGGGCGGGAAGCCAAAAGAAGACGCAGAAGATGTTGATGAAGATAAATCGGAAGATCATGAGGGGCTCGTAGGGAGAATCAAAAATGTGTTAGGTGATACCGTGAAGGACGTTCGATCTACTGCGCGCTTGACGACATCGCCTGCTTGTCTTGTTTCAGATGACGCTGACATGAGCGCAAATTTGGAGCGAATATTGAAGGCCTCAGGACAGGAGTTGCCAGACTCGAAGCGGATCTTGGAAGTCAACCCAACTCACCCGTTGGTTAAACACATGGATTTAGAGTCCGAAGAGAATAAGTTCGCGAACTGGGCCCATATATTGTTCGAGCAGGCGCTTCTTGCGGAAGGAGGAAAACTTGATGATCCAGCAGCATTTGTAAACCGGATGAACGATATGCTTCTGGAGATTAGCTAGCAAATCTAACCATGGGGCGCAGTCTGTCGGAAGATGATCGAGATGAGGTGTCGTTTTTTTATTTGTAATCTGTCCTATGCTGGCGTGTTTGGGTTGGAGTTTTAACGACGATAATGCAGTATTAGTTAGGCTTATCGATGACGGCTCGTGAGTTGATACTCGACGCCGAATTACGGTTTTCAGCGGCGGATATTGTATTCGGGCACGGGACTGATAACGCAAGAGATGAAGCAGTGTTTCTCGTGTTTCATGCACTTGGTTTCCCTTTTGATGCAAAGGGGCAGCTTCTTGACCAGGAGCTTACGGAGGTGCAGCGCACGGCGGTGGAGGCAATTGTGACTGAGCGCATTAGTTCTCGACGCCCAGCCGCGTACCTCACTAACCGGATGTGGTTCGCGGGACACGAATTCTATATTGATGAGCGAGTGTTAGTCCCTCGTTCGCCGATCGCGGAGCTTATCAGCGCGCGCTTCGAGCCCTGGCTCGCTTCGAAGCGAATTTATCGAATTCTCGAGATCGGTACAGGAAGTGGTTGTATTGCTATTGCAACTGCAATCGCATTGCCGAATGCTGTCCTCGTTGCTACAGAGAACTCGGTTACTGCGCTAGAGGTCGCTACGATAAATCTTAAACAATATCCGCAACTAGGGGGCCGTTTGCGATTTATTCAGGCAGATCTTTTCCCGGCGAAGGGTCCACCGTATGACCTTATCATAGCCAATCCTCCGTACGTCCCAATCGACGTTGCGGCGTCTCTTCCTCCGGAGTATCAACACGAACCCAAGGTTGCTCTCGAGGCGGGGCCGGATGGTCTCAAATATGTACGTCGAATAATACAAAATGTCCCCGATCATCTATCCGCTGATGGGGTTATTATCGTCGACGTTGGTGAGATGGCAGACATCGTCGACCACAACTTTTCGTCTGTCAGCTTTACCTGGATCGATCTTGAATATGGCGGTGAGGGCGTTGGGATCGCCTATAAGCACGATTTTCGTAATTGAGCGACAATTAAACACCCAAGTTGTGTAATACAATATAGGCATGTCGGGAAACACATTCGGAAAATTGTTCACGGTGACAACAAGTGGCGAAAGCCATGGCGATGGTTACTTAGGCATCGTGGATGGGTGTCCACCTGGCATGGTGCTCAGTGAGGTGGATTTGCAAATTGACCTCGATCGACGCAAGCCGGGGCAGAGCCGGCATACCACACAACGCCGTGAAGATGACCGTGTCAAAATCGTATCCGGTGTTTTCGAAGGCCGCACTACAGGAACACCGATCGGGTTGATTATAGAAAACGCCGATCAGAAATCGAAAGACTATTCAAAGATCAAGGATAAATTCCGTCCCGGTCACGCCGATTACACCTACATTCAAAAGTACGGTGTGCGTGATTATCGTGGTGGTGGTCGTGCGTCGGCACGAGAAACCTGTATGCGAGTCGCGGCTGCTGGAATCGCAAAAAAATACCTAAGGGAACAATTCGATATACGGGTTCGTGGGTATTTAATGCAGCTAGGCGAGTTAGAACTCGGCTTTGAATCTTGGGACAAGGTAGAAGAAAACTCCTTTTTCTGTGCAGTCCCTAGCCGTGTAGATGAACTTGAACACTATATGGATTCACTGCGCAAGGCAGGTGATTCGATCGGTGCTCGGGTCAACATTGTTGCGACTGGGGTTCCACCAGGTCTCGGCGAACCGGTATTTGACCGTCTTGATGCGGATATTGCAAAAGCGATGGTTAGTATTAACGCCGTGAAGGGCGTTGAAATTGGTGACGGATTTGAAGTCGTCAGACAAAAAGGAACGGAGCATCGCGACGAGCTGAGCCCGTCCGGCTTTGTTACTAACTCTGCAGGCGGAATTCTAGGTGGTATTAGTAGCGGCCAAGATATTATCGTTAGCATCGCACTAAAGCCGACCTCAAGTATTCGAATATCTGGTGATACTGTCGATGTTACCGGTGAGCCGGCTGAAATTACGACTCTCGGTAGGCATGATCCGTGTGTCGGTATCCGTGCCACGCCAATAGCCGAAGCAATGCTAGCATTGGTTTTAATGGATCACGTGCTGCGTCAACGGGGTCAAAATGGGGAAGTGGTTGTGACAACTCCTCAAATTCCGCCCTCTAAGGTTTAAAGCGCATAGTGTTCTGCCGGTCTTAAACATGATGATATTGCTCATAGCTGTCGGCGGGTGTAGATATAAATAGTGCAGAGGAACATTTTGTTGAGCAGATCCGACGAGCGAAAGAGTCTGGGACTGCACTTGAGATCGTTGGCGGTGCAACCAAAAGATTCTACGGGCGTCCAGCCACTGGCGAACCACTCGCCACCAGTGGTAACTGTGGAATTGTTCAGTACGAAGCGTCTGAGCTAGTGATCACGGTTCGTGCAGGTACGCGCCTGGTCGATGTTGAGCGTACCCTAGCAGACCAGGACCAAATATTACCTTTTGAACCCCCGCATTTTGGTCCCGAATCGACTATCGGTGGTGTAATCGCGGCGGGATTGTCTGGACCACGTCGACCTTATGCTGGTGCTGTTCGCGATGCCGTTTTGGGCGTGAGAGTTATGACCTCGAATGCAGAAAGTTTAAATTTCGGTGGTCAGGTAATGAAAAACGTAGCCGGTTATGATGTTTCTCGACTGATGACCGGAGCGATGGGCACTCTTGGGTTACTGCTGCTTGTGTCCATAAGGGTGGCGCCGAGACCCCAAGACGAGCGCACGGCGGTGTGGGAGATGACAGAGGTCGAAGCGCACAACCGGATCCTTACACTGGCACGACAATCGCTGCCAATCACGGCAATGTGCTTCGACGGTCATCTACTGCGGGTGCGAATCGCGGGTACTAATGCAGCGGTAATCGAAGCCGAGCGAATTTTAGCGCCTGATTCCATCGAGCCGAGCAGTTATTGGCAGGAACTTCGAGATCAGCGCCTGCTATTCTTCCAATCCTCCGATCCGCTATGGCGACTATCGTTACCGCCGGCGAGTAAATCGATCGGTCTTCCCGGGAAATGGTTGTGGGATTGGGGTGGCGCGTGTCGATGGCTTATCAGTGCATCTTCCGCCGACCAGATCCGCAGGCTCACAAGTGCTACTGGAGGTCATGCAACATTGTTTCGCAGTGAGGTCAATGAGTCGCCTTTTACACCTTTGGGCGCGGTTAATTTACGTGTTCACCGTCGGCTTAAAGAGACTTTTGACCCTGCACGAATTTTTAATCCAGGCCGGATGTATGCCGACATCTGATCTACATTGCTAATTATCGATACCTGACAATGGGTCTAACAATAAAACTCAAATGCAATCGAAGACGATACCAAATCATCGAGAGCGTGCCGTTAGGTTCCCTCAAAACCCATCTTAAAATGAAGTCATTCAAAACCTCCTCGTTCATACACTAAAAGATATGCGCGCAAAATTTTCACAGGGCGTATTGGCCTCACCCGATGGTGCCGAGATGACATCGATCATGCGCGCATGCGTACACTGTGGATTTTGTAATGCAACGTGTCCTACCTATCAAATAAAAGGTGACGAACTTGATGGCCCACGCGGTCGTATCTATTTGATTAAGTCGATGCTGGAGGGCGAGTTCGTAGGGAAGGCGACGCAGACACATATAGACCGTTGCCTGACATGTCGCGCTTGCGAGACGACGTGTCCGTCAGGTGTTCGGTACAGCCGGCTATTGGATCTTGCTCGGCCCTTGATAGATGCCAAAGCCGGCCGAGGACTTTGGGAAAAAACCAAACGCTGGCTTATTCGTTCAGTGGTTCCATATCCTCGCCGGTTTAACGCATTGATGACGCTTGCGAGAGCCTGCGGTCCGTTGTTACCGCCCACCTTGCGGGAACTATTGCCGTCACTTGCAGCAGCACCTATTGAATCATCCGTGCAGACTCAGTCACGCAAAATGATAATACTCGACGGATGTGTCCAACAGAGCGTTGCGCCAAACATCAACGCTGCTGCCCGCAAGATTTTCAATCAGCAAAGAATTCAACTGTTGTCATTTTCGAAATCGGGTTGCTGCGGCGCAGTATCTTACCATCTTGGTGAGTTGGCCGAAGCGCAAGTCCATGCGAAACGAAATATTGAAGCCTGGACTGCTGCGCTTGAGGCTGGTGCGGAAGCGATTGTTGCTATGTCAACTGGGTGCGCAGTAATGCTGAAAGAATACAGTAGTCTCTTGCGTCGGGATCCGGAATATGCAGAACGAGCGTGCCGAATTTCGGAGATTGTACGTGATCCAAGCGAGGTGCTCGATCCGGGAGCGCTACGTGAGGCATACCAGGTAAGATCGGATCTGCGAATTGCATTTCATGCACCATGCACGATGCAACATGGTTTGGCTGTCGCGGGTAAAGCGGAGGCATGTTTGCGTGCTGTTGGCTTCAAAATCGAATATCCCCCCGATAGTCACGTTTGCTGTGGTTCAGCGGGAAGCTACTCGCTATTACAACCAGAATTGGCGAATCGATTGCTTGATCAAAAAGTTACGGCGCTTGAGAGTGTTCAGCCAGATAAAATAGCGACAGCCAATATTGGCTGTCTAATGCATGTGCAGCGGCGCGCTACGCCGCAGGTATTACACTGGCTCGAACTAATTAGTCAGGCGGCCAAGTGACTACTGATCAGCGTCTTGTGAATTTTGTACATTAGGGCGACCGCTAGGAAATTACCTCGCCCGATCTACCTAATATATTTTTAATATTGCAGAGTCGCCTTCGCCTTCTAGGTAATCATCGAATCCATCACCTGGTGGATTGCCATCATGGATTTTGAATTCGCGTTGTTGTCGATAGGCCTCGCGGACAAAGGTGTATGGGTCCAGTGCGGCTTGGTCACGAATGTTGGTCGCTTCGAGTAGGTTTGCGCGAACGTTGACTGCATTAACCACATTCACCGGGATGGTCACCACCGGGTTCAGGTAGGTCAGGGGGTTCAGCAGCGTACGGGCGACAAAGCCGGGGGCATCACGAAATGAGCTGGGGCCGGCTAACGGAATATTTAGGTAGGCTCCTTCGCCAGCGCCCCAAACGCCGAACGTTTGGCCGAGGTCTTCGTCGTGCGCACGGAGCCCTATTGCTTTTGCCGGGTCGAACAACCCGCCGATTCCGATTGTTGAGTTAACTACAAACCGACCAGTGTCACTCAAGAATTGAGTCATTTTCCCTTGCAATAAATCATTTACAATCACGTTGACATAGCCAACATTATCAAAAAAGTTTGTCAGGCTGTTTCGTACTGGTTTTGGAGTCAAGCTGACGTAACCGCGTGCGATTGGTTGAATGACTTTCCGATCGATTGAATCGTTGAAGTTATATATTTTGCGGTTTGCTCCTTCATATGGATCTCCGGGGTCACCATTAGGTGTGCTCGCGCAACCAGTAACCAGTCCAAATACAACGAGAAGCGTTGCAAGACGCGTGACCCTATTTTTTGATGACATCAAGAATTTTTGTCGCATTAAGACTATCCCAGTGAGTAGGTGAATCAGCGCTAGTTTATGGTGTATTCGCCACGATTTTAGCCGTGGAGTCTTGCCCGAACTATTCTCCGATATTGTAGCTTATGATTTTATCACTTAATTTGCTTACAAGTGAGTCAAATCCCTCATTCTTGATAATAGCGGTATAGTCCGCGCGTTTTAGTGATAAATCGGAAACACCATTGGCTATAACGTTAACGATGCGCCACATTCCGTCGTTGCGCCGCAACAGATAGTCCAGGGTAACCGGCTCATCGTCTACCCGCTCGATTAGCGTTTTGACAAGAATGGTGCCACGTTTTTCTTCGACCCCTACAGTCTCAAAGGTCTCTCCAGAGAAGCCGGCAAAGTTGGACGCGTAAGTTGCCGCACTCAAATCCCCGAAAATTGCAATGAATTCACTGCGCTGGTGGGCGTCTATGGTTTTCCAATGTTGTCCCATCACAATACGGGCGATGGTGGGGAAATCAAAGGTTTCCGCGAGCACCGGAACTAATGCGTCGACGCGGCCACTGAAGCCCAAATTATCCGATTGAATCATGACTTGTAGGAGCGTTGCGTGGAATTTCTCCACCACTCCCTTACCAGCCCCAAGGTTTTCTGCGGCTACTACAATTTGGCAGTGTATGAATAAAGCCACGCTTACAAGGTATAGATTTTTTTTCGTCATATTTCGGTTCTTTTGTCTCATCGGTACTTTATCGAGTTTTCGTCAAGCTAAAAGTTCAGTCACCAGTACTTGTTTGGGAGCTTGGATAGGAGCGGTCCTTCCATCGTGAGCGTTCGCCTCGTACGTAGCGAATTGCAGAAGTCCAGGTCATCGCTAGAAACATCATTGCAGCGGTTGGTAAGGTTACAACCCAATATATGGGAAGTCCGTAATAACGGACGGTGGGAAGGTAAGACCCGAACATTGCCGTTAACGCAATCACACCGAGGAGCTTAGCGTTACTGGAATCTGAAAAAAGCGCGATGATCGGAACGAAATAACTGAGTGCCATCAGTACCGTACACCCGACAAGCAAGACGTAGGAGTAATGTAGTTGCGTATAAGCCGTCCGGGCGACCATGTTCCAAATACTGGAAAGACCTCCATAAGGACGCAGTGCGTACGCATCGTTGGATAAGCCGATCCAGATACGACCGGACGATTCTTTGACACGTCGCGCTAAGCTACAGTCATCGATGATGGCATCTTTCAATGTTACGAAGCCGCCAATTGAGCGCAATTTATCGAGGCGTACCAGAGCACAACCGCCGGCGGCCGCGGCAACTCGCGAGCGTGGTGAACTAACTAACTGAAAAGGATAAATCAGTTTAAAAAAATAAACGAATGGAGGAAGGAGTAATTTTTCCCAGAAACTTTCCATGTGTAGGTTGGCCATCAGGGAGGCCAGATCTAACCGATTGGCTTTAAGGTGGCTAAGTAAAGTGGGCACGGTCCCGGGGTGCAAACCAATATCAGCATCGAGCAGCAATACATAAGCTGACTCGCAGTATTTTAGTCCTTGTTGGAGGGCCCAGAGTTTACCACTCCAGCCCTCTGGTGGGGCGGTGCCGGTGACAATCGTAAGACGCGGAATTAACGTGTCCCGCGCGATCTCGTCTGTGCCGTCGTCGCTTTGATCATCGATCACCACGATGCGGGCGAAATTTCCCTGACGATTGAGTTTCTGCAAGGTATCGGCAACGCAGATCGCCTCGTTGCGCGCAGGAATAAGGACCGTGATTTCGTTTAGCGCCGCTTCGGCGTGAGGGGTGCTGATTTTAAGCTGTTCGCGGGTGCTCCAGGGCCGCCATGGTAAGAGTAGTAAAGCGATCCACGAAAACGCTGACGCTGCGGTTAGCCAAACGAG